>JASFJP010000406.1:0-4795 GCA_050121225.1 Desulfobacterales bacterium | reverse complement strand
ATATAGCGGTTGTCATAAAGTACGATATCCTTGGGTGATTATACAAAAATATCCTTAACGATTTGGACAAAACGGAACATATTTATGACAACCGGTATAGGTAGAGGTTCGCAGCCGCTGTCAAATTATTAATGCATGTTTGGGATTCAATAAAAAGGGAGGATATCATGGCTGTTAAGGTTATCATAAAACGACACATTAAAGATGGAAAAACGGATGACGCTATGTCATTATTTAAAAAAATCCGCAGCAATGCATTGAAACAGAAGGGCTATATATCAGGTGAGACTCTGATCAATCACTACGATTCGCGAACCATAGCGGTGATCTCTACATGGCAGACGATTGAAGATTGGATCCGTTGGGAGGAAAGCGATGAAAGAGCTGTCAGTGAGGCAGAGCTGGAAAATCTGCTGGAGGAACCTGCAAAATTTGAAATCTATGATCTTGGTGAGTCATCCAAACTCTAAATTCTATGCAAAATTTAAGAAAATTTCTCTATGCCTTCTGCTACGGTATCTGCAATGGGGAACTGACTGGATTCAAACACATCTCTGACGAATTCATTTAAACAGCAAAGAACAATTTCACCGCCAGTTTTGAACACGTGTTTAGCGGCAGTTAAAATCACACGCAAGCCGGCACTGCTTACATATTCAAGCCCACATAAATCAAAAAGTAACCGGGGGTTTTCTTTTGCAATAATCCCTTTAACGATCCTATCTGCAAGAGGAGCAGATTCCGCATCCAATCGACCTTTGATGATGATACGGATAATACCGTTTTCCTTTTTCTGAGTGATTTCCATTGTTAGGTTCCTTAAGAAAAACTAGTCTAACGAAGTGAAAACGTGAATGTCAAGAAATTAGTGTCAAACGCAACCGGATTAATTGAAAAAAGCCATCAAGCTTCTGTGAGAAATATGATAAACTCTTCCTGATTTAAAATTCTATATCCGAGTTGATGAGCAATCGCCGAATCCCGGGGGCCGACATAACCCCATGAAGCAAATAGCGGGAAAACGATTTTCTGCTCTCTGTTGAAATAATCATCAAGATCTTGCAAGTTTTTTACGGAATCATCGATAAAAAAATAATGATCGCTTCCAAAGCGCTGCCGGATTTCGCGCATATTTTCGATTTTGCTGATACCATGATCGCCGGAGTAAATGTAATGCTCCTCAATACGAAGGCCAAAATGGCGACAAAGTCGAACGGTTGCGTCACGGTTTTTATTTGTCAAGATGACTAAAGGACGATAGTTGCGTTCTGCCAAAGCAGTCCAAAGAGGCTGATAGGGGGCGTGAATCGCCAGCCAGCTCGTCTCATCCATCTCAATGAATTTTGTCCGATGTTCATAAATCAGGTTGGTCCTGTCCTTGAGAGAGACATTGCAACCCAAAATTATTGCTCGGTACTCATTGGATGTGAGAATTTTTCCCCGATCAACCTTAGATCTGCTTATGCACCAGTTCATTAGAGGGATCGCATCACCGATGGGTTGAACATGAAACCGATTACATCGAAACAGGTGCAACGCTTCTCCGGGCAATTCATCCAGTGACGTTACCAGACTGCCTGAAGCCGCATTATAAGCGGTCAGCGCAACTTCATCGATAGAATTGATCAGTACTCCGTCAAAGTCATGAACTATCATTGAATAATCGAGCACCTCATTCTTATCCAGCTTTTTGGGTTCAATCAATTAACAACCTCTTTAATTTAGACGCTAAATGCGCATGCATGTCAACGGTTAATCGTGCACTGCCCAATGAGCTTTTACTGACAGATCAGACTGAAAGCTCACTGCGCAGGGATTAGGACTTCATTGCGCGGCAAAATTGCAATATGTGAAAAATTTGAGTCTAATAGTAGACAAAACCTGTCATCTGTTGACTTCCTCCTGGTGATTGATTATGAAAAATCACTGCCAAGTGGGCAATTTTATCTTGTCAAGAAAGGGCGATCATATGTGTAGATTGCTGGGAATTTATGGTCATGTTGATTTTTGGAAAGAACTCTCCATGGGATTTCGCCAGCTGGCTGACACTGGCAGAATTCCACCTGAAAAGTATCAAACACCCGGCCATAAGGACGGTTGGGGAATCACGATGTCCAACAGTGAGAAATCAGCAATGACTGCGGTAATGCGTCAATTAGGTTCAGCCAACGACTCCTCTTGTTACCGGGAAGCTTTCGAATCCATTGAAACTCAGCCTCATGTGGTTATGTGCCACCTGAGGAAAGCCAGCGATAATATTCCGATAACACTTGCGAATACTCACCCTTTTTGTTGGCGTGAATGGGCGCTCATCCATAACGGAACCGTTTTTAATGCAGAATTCCTCCCAAGAGATCCGAGCCTTCCGATCACCTCGGACAGATCCGATACGGAATACCTCTTCTATTATCTCATGACCCAAATAAGTGATAAAAATACTGGAAAAAATCGCCTGGAAATCATCACCAATGCCGTGCGGGCCATAAACGTAGATTTTACCTCCACAAACTGTTTGTTAAGCAATGGTAACGAGTTATTTGTAATCAGAAATTATCGAAAATGGGACGACTACTATTCACTGTATTACTACGCGTTGCCTGCGGGAGTCATCGTGTGCTCGGAACCACTGCCATCCCAATATCTAAGCCCTGAACGATGGCAATTGCTTGACAACAACATTGTTGCGAAAATCTATGGAATTCCGCCCAAAATTGAAAAGTTAAGCGTAGATTAATCCATTGTTAGTGTCCACAACGGGAAATACAAGGTTGAAGAAATTTGGTTCCCGAAATAATCGAACCATGTAGATACGCCGCCCGTAGACGTCGTCGGGCGGCGGCTAAAATTCACATTCCGCTCCTTGCCATCTTATCTTCCTGCCTGAATCTTGCAAAAGCATGTATTCAGCTATGCGGCGGGCGGGAAATACAGGGTAAAGGTTGTCGTCACACCTTGATGACACCCTTTGCCCGCCCGACACCGGGGGCATTCACTGATCTTACCAGGGCAGATGTCATCGTCTTCCGGGATTTGTGGACAGCGGGTCGAATGTAAATCAATCCTAAAATTATAGCGCTCGGAAAAAATTTTCATTCTCAACAGATCCGCGCCTTTGCCGCCGGCATTGAAGTCAAAGGGGCGTTTGCTGGAATAATCCAGCGTTTCCCGCGTAGTAAAAAATCCCTCAAAAATCCGGGTTTGATTTTCTTCTGTTATTCCGACCCCATAGTCGCCTACTTTTAGTACGGTGCCATTTCCCTTTGGTTGTACAGTGATGACAATCTTACCCTCATCAGGCGTGTTTTCGACAGCATTTTTCAGCAAGCCGTCAACTATCTTTTGAAGTGGCTCTGAGGGTATAGAAATTTTTGGAGTCGGACTTAGGTGGGTCAGAATGCTCACCTGGCGATGTGCAAAGGAAGGTTTAAGGATCTCCAACCGATCCTTAATAAAGCCATCCAATTGAATCATCTCCGATGCCAGGTTCTTCAACCCGTAGGAGTTTTCGATATGGCTTCGAATCCGTTCAACCACGGGGCTTTCCCCGATCTCCTGGGCAACAAGGGCTTCCAATTCATCGGCGCACCGTTCCATCAAATGCAAGAGTGTGGCAGAGGTCTTGTAAGATTTATCCTGCATAATATCATGAACCTGATACTGCATCTCTAGCAAACGATCTATATTTCTGCGTGCTCTATCAATCGTTGGTTTCCAGGTATCTTGGGGAAGTCGTTCAAGCCTTTTCTCCAGGGTCAGCAAAGACGTTCGCAGAACCGCAATCGGTGTTTTTAATTCATGGGACAAATGATTGATCACTTTGTCCTTGGCGCGGTTGAGGCTAGAAACTTCCATATAAGCCTTTTTGAGCTCCTCGGAAAATCTTGCATTTTCAATAGAAAGAGCCACCGTTCCTGCCAGCATGCTCAAAAGATCGACATCGGATTGATCGAAACCTCCTTCCTTTTTGTTGACCGCGCAAAGTGCACCAATAATCCGCTCCCGAATTCTCATCGGGACCAAAAGGAGGTTGCGCGTCTTATAGCCGAGCTTTTTGTCCCTCTTGATGTGAATTCCAGCGTTCCCGGAAATGTCATTCATGACAATGGGTTCTCCAGTTTTTATGGCTTCACCCGCCACCAGTTCATCGATGGAAAAACGCACGTCTTTCACCCTCTTCTGCGTGGCGGTATCATCGTAGGCCGCACCGCGCAAAAATAGCTCCTCCCGCTCTTTGTCGAGTAAAATCATCACTCCGCCTTCGGTGCCCATCAGCTCTTTGATAACTTCACTCGTATAATCGAGTAGTTCCGCCAATTCTGGATATCTGGGCAAGGCCAAACTAATCCTCAGCATGGCTTCGTTATTTCTTGCAATCCGTTTTACACGCGTGATATCTCTAAGAATTACCAATACACCGGCCGGTTCTCCTTTGGAATCCGAAAACAATGAACCTCTCCAAACCACATCCAAGATCCGACCGTCTTTGGTGAGCCGCTTGGTTTCGTAGCGGCGAATAACCTTCTCCTCAAAAAGCTTCCTGCGGTGTTCACGGTTTTGCTCCTCCAAATGAGGAGGCACATAGGGTATCTGCTTGCCCTTCAGCTCCTCGAGAGTCCAGCCAAACGTTTCGGTAAACGCTGGATTCAAATAGGTGACCGTACCGTTCACGTTAAATACCAATATGGAATAAGGAGCAAAATCCAAAAGCGTGCGAAAGCGTCGCTCTGATTTTATGTGCGCTTCCTCGGCATTCTTGCGCTCGGTGGTGTCTTGAAGGGTTTCGACCGCACCAAAA
>JASFJP010000405.1:0-4801 GCA_050121225.1 Desulfobacterales bacterium | reverse complement strand
ATTTCCGTTTTGGCTCCCAGTGCGGATTGGGCCTGCTCCAGCAGATCGTCGTAAATTTTCAGAGTACTCTCTTCGGCTCTTTTCTTGTCCTCCAGGGTCTGGAAAAGCTGCTGCATGGGTTCAACCCGCTGTCGTTTCCTGGGTCCGGGAAGGTCGGACTGCCCAATATCCAGGATCTGCTGCCTGGTAAGCTCGATTTGCTCGAGGGTTTTTTCAAATTCCATTGATTGCGAATCCAGTTCGCGCTGAAACCTCTCGACGGTTTCGGACAAGGCCTTGAATGCCAGCCGGTTCTCCCGGATGGCGTTCTCGAGGTCTCCGGTCTGAAGCCGCTCCATCAGCAGCAGCTGACCGTGGGCGGTGTTCTGGGTATCGTACTCCTTGATTTGCGCTTGTAACTCTTTCTGCAAAGTCTCGAGCTGCCGCAGCTGCTCATTGAGATTCTCCAACTCTGCACGGTGGGTCTGCACTTCGCTTTCGGCGGATTGAGCCATCTGCTCCAGCGAGACCCCTGCGTCGGTAACCACTTCGCTCGCTTCTTCTGCCTGGGCAGCGGTCATCAGAGAGATGACCAGAAGCAGCGGCAGAGCAAAACCTGTAACCTGCCGAGCCTGTATGCACAACGGAAAACGCATCGGGAGAGAAAACAATTTTTGAATAAATAAAATCATGCGGGTGCCCCTCTAATGATAATTGCCAACTGAAGATTTTTAAGACTCGATGTAATGCTTCACGATATTTGGCAGGGGGAAGAAGATTTTATTTTTAAAAAATGAATATGAAACAATCCAGCTGCCTAAATTTCAATAATCTTTGATACATGAAACATAATGAAGAATCAACTGTTGTTCAATTCATTGTTCATCCCATAATTTTCGGATGTCTCGGCCAACCAAGAAACCAGACTGTGCATTTTATCAACCAATATAATCAATTTTGGCGTGCCTAAAACTATGGATAACGTGATAATGAAAACATTGCGTAAGATTTAAATAAGTTATGTGTTAGTTTGAGGAATCTGCAGTTTTGGAGGCCCAATTTTATTACCGAATAATTAGATATTTCAACTCTTGGAAAAATGAATCTCCGGCAAAGCGGTGAGCTATGCTCGAATTGGCCCAAAATTTCGATTTTGGCACTAAAAATCAATATTGGCAATAAAGCCAACTTTCGTTATCCGGATGATTAATGATTCCGTTGAATTGATGCCTCAATATGTTAGGCTGCAGGCGAAACTGATACACAATTTACCTTTTTCGATTCATCCGCTGTGAAAAAACAACTGCTTATTTTTTGCGTGGCGCGCGCCGAAGCTTTCGCCGAAGATCAGAGAACGCTCCGCGAGCGCGATTTCTGCCTCTGGCTCGAGCAGCGAGCGGCGCTGTTGCGCGAACACCGGAACTTGGTGCTGCCCAGCTAGTCCGGGTCGGACGTGTATTCCAGGGTCTTGAGCTGAAACCGATGACCAATCAACACCCTGAGATCCCTCGCTTTGTGTATGTGGCCGCGGGCATCGCCGCCATCGGCGGCCTGATCTTCGGGTACGATGTCGTCGTCATCTCGGGCGCGATCCTCTTCATCAAACAACAGTTTGCCCTCTCGCCAACCGTGGAAGAAGTGGTCATCAGTGCCGTCGTGTTGGGTGCGCTGGGCGGTGCGGCCGTGGGTGGGCCTCTGGCCGACCGCTTTGGACGGCGGATAGTCCTCATGCTGGTAGCCGTCATCTTTGCTATAGGCGCACTCAGCACATCCTTGGCATCAACGGTCACCTGGATAATCGTCGGGCGGGTCATCGGCGGAGTTTCCGTTGGTATGGTTTCGATGGCCGCACCCCTCTATATCTCTGAGATATCTCCTGATAACGCCCGCGGTCGGCTGGTTTCTTTTTTCATAGTCAGGAGCAGTTGTGGAGCTCTCATCGCGTTCCTTGTGAACTATGCTTTCTCCGCTACCCATGCATGGCGGTGGATGTTTGGTCTAGGTGTGATCTCCGCCGTGATCCTCGGCATGGGGATGACGTTTTTACCGGAGACCCCACGCTGGCTGGCAAGTCATGGCTTGGCGGATAGAGCGCGCACCATATTACAACGCATCCGTGGGACAGCCACCGTGGAAAATGAGATCCGAGGCATTCAAGCGGGCCTCGCTCAACACAAGGGGAGCCGGGCAGAGTTGATGAGTCCAGTCGTCAGGCCGGCATTGATCGTAGGCGTCGGTCTGGGTATCTGTCAGCGCGTGACTGGTATCAATCTTGGGTTCTTCTATGCTCCCACTATTTTTGAGTTGGCGGGATTCGAGTCGGCGGCGGTCGGGGTGGGCGTCACAATGGTGCTGATGACCATCGTGGCCATGCAGACGTTAGATCGGTTTGGACGACGACCATTGCTGCTTATCGGCTTTGCCGGTATGGTGCTCAGCTTGGGAGTGTTGGGCTTGGCCTTTCAGGCCTCCCATAGTGGTTTACATGGCGGGGTCACTGTAGGAAGCCTGGTGCTTCTTGTCGGCTCTTGGATGATCGGCCCGGGAACGGCCATCTTTTTGCTGATCTCAGAAATCTCCCCGTTGAGAATCCGTGGTGCGGCGATGAGCATAGCAACCGTGGCCCTGTGGGCCGGATATCTGCTCTCCACCCTGACGTTTCTGACTCTAATTCAAACCCTGGGGCGGGCTGGGACGTTCTGGTTGTGCGGCCTGCTCGGCATCGGCGCCGGGCTCTTTGCCTACTTCTTTGTTCCCGACTTTATTTTTTATTTTAGATAGATAACGTGCCTTCACCAAATCTTGAGGAAAATTCTGGGATGTTATGTATTAGACTGGGTAATCTTCAATTCGCCAGTTTTCATAAAAGCTGTGCAAACCCGAAAAAAATCGGCTATCCGAATATTTTAGCAGGATAGCCGGAATATCCAACTTTGGGGCAAGCTGAAGATTATGGATTGGGTGGTGACATTTACAGTTTCTGTACCGTCGCATTATTGTATATTGGCAGAAGCAAAATAAAATTTGAGGTTTTGTGGATATCGAATACTAATCCACACTTCTACAGGCGTTATAGTCTCGTGGAACCGTCCAATGTTCAAATTAAAAAATTCTATGATCAACTAAATAGCTGGAAATCCATCATTTTGTAATTTTTTAGATTATACATGTAAATAAACTCCGAGTTGAACAAGGTTTTGTCATTAAAACTGTAAAAGCTGTGCTACCACCATTTGCACCTTGAAGTCTTCCTCGGTCACCGCCTTATCGATGTGGGCCACAACGCCTTTGGCCCATGCTCTGAGTCCCAGGCCCAGGGACCACTTCATATCAGAATGCAAGGTTTCGAAGATCCAGGAAGGCGCCGCCCGCCCGACTTCCACAAAGGGCACAAACTGCACCGATTGCGGCGCCTCTTTTGGCATCTCCCCCAATTGCGCCGACCGCTAATCCGACGGCTCCACCCCTTAACGCCCCGCGGCCCACACCGCCTTTTTGAGCCTCTTGCTTGGGCGGTGGCGCTGTGGCCTGTGGCATAGCCATGGGATCGAAGCCGGTCTGCTCCTTGGCCCACGAATAACATTCAAATTTATCCTTTTCCATCTGATCGTTACTCTGCCCCTTGGCAGGATAAACGACCAGATCCTGACTCCAGACAGGCGTTATCCCAAAAAATGAAGAAGCTGTAAGCACCATTGATATTGATTTAAAGTTCATGTCGATACCTTTCTTAAGCTGATGGCTGTATGCCGGCTGCTGGTTGTGGGATATCAACCGTTGTAAAATCTGATAAGCCTTTATTTATTCTTCAACTAATTTGCATTCCGCCTTGGCTTCTTCGCAAAGATTCTTCATTATTCGCGCCGATAATTCTTGTTCTTTCTCCAACTCCTTCTCTTCCCCTTTTGGCACATCTGCAGTAACTATTATTTTTGACTTTCTCCTTCCCTCCGGAATTATCTTTACCGACCCGGTTTGAACTCCGTCGGTGGCCTCTAATAATCGCTCTGTATCATTTCTTTTTAAGATCTTCAGTTCACCTTCGCCCTCTCCTGCGCGTTTCTCGGCCAGCCGAAGCATCGCAAGCCAGAGATCGTCGGCATTCTGTCTCACATCCGCTGTTGCCACGTAATTATCATCGGTGTTGTAATAATAAACGACGATCGGAATGGCAGCAACACATCCTACAAAAAAGATTACTGCCAGCAAAACGATAGATAACGCACCCACTTTAAATCGTAATTCGAATTTTCTTTCACTAGTATTGCTTTTCATTTTCGTCTCCTTTCTTTGGTGAGATTAAAAAAATCGATGAGTTGCTTTTTCCTGTTCTTCAGCAACCTGAACCGGAAGAGAGAATCTCTTCGGTCCTTGCTAATCGTGGGTCAACGGTTGCCTGCGACCAGAACTCTGTCTGCGGTTACGCTTCGATCAACGAACATTGTGTCTTGTAATGTCTGGCGTCCATTTAATAAAATAGCGAAAACCAACTTCAAAAGTAAACTTTCGGTCATCTTTATCGCGGTCGGGGTCAACGCCAAAGCCCGGCTTTATCGGCATCCGCTGAAATTCTGCACCCATTTTAATCGACATCTTGCTGAAGAAATGAATTTTGCAGACACCGAACGCAACCGGCATATTCCAGCGGTCATCGCTATCGTCGGTTTCCCAGTCGGCGGCAATGACGGGAGTTCTGCCCACCTGCTAGCCGTCCTCCCCATTCAAAAAATAAAACAGGCTCAGCCAGCTAAAGTTTTGATTGTCGCGGGATTGGAAAGTAAAGCCAATTGGCTGGGACGAACCCCGCCCCTTCCTTGTCGAA
>JASFJP010000404.1:0-4802 GCA_050121225.1 Desulfobacterales bacterium | reverse complement strand
TAGGTTGCCGACTTCCACAGGTGCGAGGAAGTTAACCTCCGCCACCCGCACCAGCACAATGTCTTGTCGGCAGTGACGTGCTGCCACCACGCCGGCTGCATTATCGATCAGCTTGATCAGCTCTCCTCCATGAACGTATCCGGAAGGATTGGCCTGATCAGGCAGCATTACCTGGGCCATTTTTACTTCGGAGTGCATGACCGTCTTTCCCTTGAATTCTTCTTGTCCTTCAACGCTCTTTAGAAGGTCCTTGAGACGTTGTTCATGAGTGGCTTCAACATTTTTCATGCGCTCAAAGAAATCTGCGATTTCCTGAAATCCCTCTTCACGGGCAATTTTTGAAAATTCAGGATAGATCTTTTCTTTTTCGAGACGCTCTCCTTGAATGGCTTTTTTGATGCTCGTTTTGACATCACCCAGTCCGCCGAGAAACTCGAATTCTTTCCTGGCATGTTCGCCTTCATTCTCAGCTAGCTCGTAAAATACATCGGCAACATCATTTAACCCGGCCTCTCTGGCGATGGCTCCGGAAAATAAGTATCGGTTGCGTGCCTGACTTTCTCCGGCAAACGCCGCTTGAAGGTTCTTCTCCGTTCGGGTACCTTTGATATCCATGTAATCTCCTTTCCGATCGGATACCGCATGGGGGGCTCAACCAAAAAACCGCCGGCCCCTCAATTGAAATCCATTCGAAACTTATTTCAAGATGTTACATAGGCAATCAGGAATGCATGCAGATGAATACCTATGATCATACCTCAGCGCCAGTTATTTCCCTTGGTATTTGGGAGGTCTTTTTTCATTAAATGCAGCAATACCCTCTTTAGCGTCCTGGGTCTGCATGAACAGGTAGGTGATGCCATCCAATTCCTGCGCCAAACCGCCTGATAGCAGATTGTGCGGCGGCTTTCGCAAACAGGCCTTGATCTGGCCAATAGCTTGGGTCGCCCCTTTCGCTAACCTTTCAGCAAATTCTACGCTTTCATCCAGCAATTGGTCCGCTGGATAAATGCGATCCACCAACCCAATCGCCAACGCCTCCGGTCCTTTCAGCGAATTTCCCGTCATAAGTAATTCCATGGCCTTGCTTCTGCCGATCAATCGGGGTAACCGTTGGGTCCCGCCGGCTCCCGGCAACAATCCCAACGTCACCTCGGGAAGCCCCACCATCGCTTTTGCATCCGACATATAACGAAAATCGCAAGCAAGAGCCAACTCGCATCCTCCCCCCAACGCGTGGCCGTTTAGAACCGCAATGGTCGGTTGGGGAAGCGCTTCAATTCGGTTTACCAAATTCTGAACAAATTTAATATATACCCGAAAACCCTCTTCATCTAAACTGAGTAGATACTTCAAGTCCGCACCGGCCATAAATATCTTCTCCAGGGCACTGCGAAAGACAACTGCGCGGCTCTCCGGGTCGGTCTCCAGTTGAGCCAATAGTTCATCCAATTGCTTGAGGAGATCGGGACTCATAGCGTTGGCCGGTGGAGAATTCATGATCACATAAGCAACACCATTGCTTTTTTCCAGAAATACTAAATCAGTCATCGTTTTCCTCCTTATTTTTTTCTGGACCATTAGAGCGTTTGTCAGAATAGGGAACATATTTATGACAACCGGTATAAAGCGCCTTTAGGATGGTTCTTTAGAGATCGGAAGAATAGTACAGAATCCCTTCTTTTTTTCTTTTAACGACTTTCCTTTCCTCCTCTAATAACTCCAGATGACCCTCCACTTCAGAAAGTCCTAAATAGATCTCCCTGGTTTGCAGTTCTCCAAACAGTAAACAGGATAGCTCCCATTTCGTTTTTTCGTTTTCAGATAGTAGGGTGAGTATTTCTTTTTTCCTTTCCTCGTGATGCCCGAGAAATTGACTGATCAGCTTTGGCGGATCATGGATATTCTTCCCATGACCGGGTAACACCAAAGAAATGTCATGTTTTTTTGTCACCGTTAACGAGCTCAAGTAACTTTTGAGGCTTTTATAACCATTTCGTGCTTTGGCAGATAAATCCAGCAGGGGGTTGGGGGTGATCTCAGCCAGCAGATGATCACCCGCAATTAGAAGGCCTTCATCATCATAGAAACCGACAGTTCCGGAAGTGTGCCCCGGAAGATGAATGACTTTCAGTTTTCTCTCGCCGCAATCCACAATTTCACCATCCGACAAGGTCTCCACCCCGTCCCCAATTGGGTCAGCGTAGGCGGAGTACAAATCTTTGATGGACTGATAATATCCATCCAAGCTGTCAGCATGCACGCCGGCCTCTTTGAAATAGGTCATGACGAGGGGAAAATCTCTTTCAAAAAGTACCTCAAACGGCACCTGCACCTTATCCTTGTCATTGCTGTGGACAAAAATTTTGGCACCGGAGATCTCGGAAAGCCTTCGGGCCATACCAAAATGATCGATATGGCCATGGGTGATGTAGATCCGATCAAGATCCTCTATTTTAAAGCCTGTCCCTTCAAGCCCCTTATCGATATAGCGTAAGGTGTTCTGGCCTTTGATACCGGTATCGATCAAAGAAAGGGGAGAACCACAAAACAAGTAGAAGTTAATGGGTCCCGGCCCGTTTGGTAGATCAAAGGGAATGGTAATTTTTTTGATATCTTCAAAACTTTTCATCAAGCGCAAACTATCCTTTTAATTATATGAGGAGTCGGGGCGTTTTAAATCAAACCTTTGCAATTAGCGGAATGAATGATCGCCAGCGATAACCGGGCACTGTCTGAATGGTTTAGGAATCGTTGCAAAAGAACAGGGATTCGCATGATATTGCCGATCTCAAAACAGATTCAATTTTCAGCGAAAGCATTGTTATGCTACCCTTTTGCTGTTCTTTTGCTACGAGCCCTTATCCATGAGTTTGCGCGGGTTTCGCGGGTGATTATTTGTGAAGCGATTTATAAAAAAAACTCCCCTTAATAATTTATACCCCAATTGATAGGGCTAAAGTCTAATGTTTTTTACACGCTACTTTAAAAGCCCCGTAATGGACTGCCCCACTTTTTAAATAATCCCGAAACGAGTCGATAAACGCAACAAGTTTCTGATAGTAACGAAATCCCTGAGCTTTTTGAATCTCGAGACGTTGAGCACCGGTAATCGTCTGAGTGACACGTCGTAGAGAGTTTAGGGCCCACTCCGTTAAATCGATTTCCTCCAATACGCTGAATCCCTGTTTTTTCAGCAACACGCGGTAGTCTTCAAAGGTAAATCGGCTCGTATCATCGGGCCATAAATAAATTCCATCAGGAACAGCCTCATTGGATCCTCTGAGATGATCCGTGAAGACCAACTCGCCGCGCGGTTTTAAAACTCGCCGGCATTCTGTTAAGAGTAACGCTTTATCTTCGACCCCATCAAAGGCATCTTGGCTCCAAACAAAATGAAAGGTTTCATCGCGAAATGGAATATGCTGGGCGTCAGCGGCTTGATAGCTTACGCTGTGCGCCAAGCCTGTCAGATGGGTTAGTTTCAATCCGCCACGGCAACGATCGGGAACTAAATCAATCACATTGACCTTGCAATTGTATTTGTGGGCCAGATAACGTGCGGCTCCGCCCAGACCACCACCCACGTCCAAGACCCGCAGATCCGGTTTCAAGTCGACCATTTTCTCCAGTATTCGCGTATTCTTAATTTGTCCGACATGATCGATCTGATCGAAACGCGTCAGGACATCTTCGCTCAATCTATGGATATCGATCCCTTCATGGAGAAGCTGCTTTAAAATCACATCCTCGTTGCTTATAAAGGCATCCTGATAATAGCGCTTTTCTTGAACATGCCTTTTCATAGTAAAGAATCCGAGCACACAGAACTAAAATTTGGATGTCAGGTTAGATAACCCCTGTCTGCTTCAGTTCCTGGATTTTAGTTTCACTAAGGTTTAAAAGTCCTGAATAAATTTCCTGATTATGTTTTCCGAATTCAGGAGATGATTTAATTTCATTGTGAAAATCGGAAAACTTCACAGGGCATCCCAGAACCTTGACTCTGCCCCATTGAGGATGGGTGATCTCCACCAGCATCTCGCGCTGATTCAAGTGCGGATCATCCGCTATCTCCAAGGTATCGAGTATCGCCCCACAGGGAATGCCCTGTTCACATAAAATTTTCATGACGTCTTGCTTGGTTCTGTCCGCCACCCAGTCACCGACAGTTTTCTCGACGAGATCTCGTGCTTTCTTTCTTTGCTGCAGAGAATCAAGCTCGAATTTCTCCAGTATTTCAGTTTTCCCAATAGCATGCATCAGTTTCTCAAAACCGCTTTGATCAATCACACAAATGGCTACGAATCCACCGTCCTTGCTGCGATAGATATCCCAAGGTACAACATCCTTTAGCTGGTTCCCGAATTTGGGTGTTTGCGATCCAAAAGCGATATGAGTTCCCAACAACGATCGTCCCAAACTAACTGCGCTGTCCTGAAGCGACACTTCAACCCGCATACCCTTACCGGTTTTTTCTCTCCGGTAAAGGGCTGCCACAATACCAAGAGCCAGGTTTGTCCCGCCGCTGCTATCCGCCACCGTCGCTCCGCATCGAAGCGGTGGGTCGTCGGGATTACCGGTGATACTCATGATCCCGCTCATTGCCTGGGCGGTCATATCCAGGCTCGGATAGGAGGCATAAGGACCATAGGAGCCGTAACCGGTTATTGACGCATACACCAACTGCGGATTACAGCGGTTCAGCGCTTCTTCACTAAAGCCCCATTTAGTCATTTTCTGGATACCGAAATTTTCGACCAAGACATCCGATTTTTTTATCAACTCATTAAAAAGCATCC
>JASFJP010000403.1:0-4803 GCA_050121225.1 Desulfobacterales bacterium | reverse complement strand
GTGTCGGCACGTTTATCTTGGAATTTGCACTTTTCTCAAAATTATTTATCCCATAAAACAATGCATCATAAGCCGCCACAGGAGTTCCTTTTTTATTTGTGAGGTAGGAATCCGGTGCCAAACTCGGAATAATTAATCCCGGAAATGGTGACAACAATCGCGCCAGATAGTGGATTGCATATAATTTGATGGCTGGAGCGAAAAGAACCATCCGGTCGTAGTAAACGTCCTGATATGTGGCAAACAGGTCAAGGCCGATCAAACCGCCCAAAGAATAGCCGATGAAGAAAACCGGGACTTTTTTTTGGGCAGCTCGTTCTTCGACCTCCAGAAAGGCCAGGTACGCCTCATTGGTCCACACTTGGTATGATGTTGCCTTAAAGGCTTCCAGTCTTGCATTGTCGCTGTCAACACCATTTTGATGCGTAAAGTTTTCTCCGTGTCCTCGCAATGACAAATTTAGGGCGTCTATTCCGGATTCGGTTAATTTGGTAATAATCGGTTCCATTTTAACGGGGCGCAAATTTAATCCGTGAATCACCAATGCGACACCTTTTGTTTCTTTTTGGTTGTCGCAGTAAAACCAGTGAGTAGAATAGCTCTGCCACTGATTTTCAATAACGATATCTTTTATGGATTGCCTGTCCGTTGATTCTTTAAAAGGCAATGAATCGCTGCGAATATTCTCTGATTTCAGCCCCAAAGATGATTTGCTGCAGACGAAGAGCAACACTAAAATAACAGTAACTGATGTGGCAAGACTTGCCGGCGTTGATTTCATAATCAATAATTCACTCAAGCACCCTGTCAATCAGCTCTATCCGGACCGAGTCTCACAATCATTTTACCCAGGTTTTTACCTTTAAACAGCCCGAGAAATGCAGCAGTAGCATTCTCAATACCATCAACGATAGTTTCCTTCCATTAAATGTTTCGAACTAGAAGTTGACCTTCATTGACCTGTGGTATCGGGACTTGCACTAGTTCAAAATCATTCTGAGTCGGCATGCCGACAGGTCGATTTTTAAGATGTATTTCTCTACTTATTTTTTTCTCCATTCTTGTCTCTTTTCTTCTTAGGCACTATCACAACATTACCCTGGAGGAAAGGATTTTGCGTCAAATAGAATGGTTATCTGCACTATCAAGGAAAACAAAACTTTCACAATTGTTTTTTTAGCAGCTGCATGTTAATTTGGACTCTCAAAATTACGGGGACAAGACAATGAACCGCATTTTATATTTAGATAATTCGATCGAAAACGATGTGTACCAACCTTCGATGTACTGGGAAGTTTTATTCATGTTTCCCTTTGATTCATATCGTGCATCCGCCGGTGACCTGCCAATTGAATTGGACAATTACTCTCACGTTTTTATAACCGGCTCCTCCGCGAGTGTCCTGGATGACAGAGAATGGATGCGCGCCGAAGCAGAACTGATTCAATCCGCGGTAGAAAAGGGCAAAGTAATACTTGGGAGCTGCTTCGGGCACCAAATTCTTGCCAGGGCGCTTTTCGGACCGAAGGCGGTCCGAGCCAGGCAGACACCTGAAGTAGGTTGGCCGGATATTGAAATCATTGCTGAGGATCACCTATTCGGTGATCCCGGACGCGTCATCAATGGTTTTGTCTTTCATTTTGATGATGTGTGTAACCTGCCGCAGAATGAGGCCACCATTATTGCCCGCTCGATGGAATGCGGAATTCTGGGATTTAAGTTGAAGAACCGCCCGGTTTGGGGTATGCAGCCTCATTTGGAAATGGGCATCGTCGAGGGTCTAAAATTGATTGAAAATGTGTTCGGCGAGGCAGAGCGTGAAAAACAGCTTTTTTTTAACTCGCCTCAGAATACACCTAAAGATACGGGCTGGATCATCCCACTGATGAACGCATTTCATGAAGCCCGTCCTCTCGCGACGGGGTAAGTCGAAAAGGTCATTTGGTAAACCTTCAGATTTAATCCTGTAAAACACACGTCATTCAGAAAACCTAATGAAGAAAATCGTCATCGAGCGGCCCGGTGGTCACGATCAACTTAAAATAAAAGAATATCCGACACCGGAACCACAAAACAATGAAGTCCTCATAAAAAATAGTGCAGCCGGGGTTAATTTTGCGGATATATTTATACGTCTGGGACTTTATAGATCGGCTAAGGAATTTGTGGGCTGGCCTATAACGCCGGGATTTGAATTTTCGGGCACGGTTGTAACCTGTGGTCAGGAAGTAACCGACCTGGCTGAAGGAACATCCGTTTTTGGCGTCACTCGTTTTGGTGCCTATGCGACGCATGTATGTGTACCCAGACAACAAGTGTTTGTAATTTCAGATAATTCAAAATTTTCAATTGATGAATGGGCTGCTTTCCCTACCGTATTTTTAACCGCCTATCACGGACTTTTCCATAATTTAGTTTTGCGCCCGGGAATGAAAATACTTGTTCATTCCGCAGCCGGCGGTGTCGGTGGTGCATTATTGCAGCTGGGTAAGATTGTCGAATGTCAGATGACCGGTGTCGTGGGTTCGAGTCACAAGGTGAATGAGACTCTTAGATATGGTGCTGATTTTGTCATCGACAAAAGTAAGGAAGATCTGTGGATAAAAGCAGAAGATATCAGTCCGGAGGGATTCGATGTTATATTCGATGGCAACGGCCCGGCCACCCTCAAGCAAAGTTACCGGCATCTGGCACCGGTTGGCAAGCTGGTGACTTACGGCTTTCACTCTATGCTGTCCAAACGGGGTGGTGTTTTTAATTACCCCAAACTCGCATTACAGTATTTTCGGCTGCCGCGATGGAATCCGCTGAAGATGACCAATGAAAATAAAAGTCTCATCGCGTTTAATCTATCGTACCTTTTTAATCGAGCGGATCTGCTGGAAGAAGCCATGCAGAATCTTATGTCGTGGGTTAACGAAGATAGAATCAAGGCACCGGTGGTGCAGAGTTATCCTTATGACGAAGTGGCCGATGCCCATCGAGCGCTTGAGTCTGGGAACACCGTGGGTAAGCTGATCTTGAAATTTGGAAAAAATTAGACGGGGGACTTAGACAACCACCGATAGATGCCGATAAAACTTCGGAATTT
This sequence comes from Desulfobacterales bacterium, assembly GCA_050121225.1. Lineage (GTDB taxonomy): Bacteria > Desulfobacterota > Desulfobacteria > Desulfobacterales > JAFDCJ01 > JAFDCJ01. Next base: position 1,712 of record JASFJP010000403.1, on the reverse strand, counting down.
TCAAAATCAAAACGAGAACGTCTAAACTTGAATTCACGAAATCCTTTAGACCTTTTCACGTGCCCGTTTGAATCCCGCAAAAGAGCCGGTAATCGTAGACTCCGGCACGGCATAGGACAACCGGAAGTAGCCTGGGCCGCCAAAACTGCTCCCCGGTGCCGCCAAAATCAATTCTTCTCTTAATAATCGCACGAATTGCGCATCATCGGCGATCGGGCTTTTGGGGAAAAGATAAAATGCCCCCTGGGGGACGTTAAACTCATAACCGGCCTTGGCAAGACCATTGCAGAATAGGTCGCGTCGCTTTCGATAAATTGAGACATCCACAGAAATTCCCTGAAGTTGACCGACGGCCTGTTGCAGCATGCTGGGTGCATTCACGCAGAACATCGTGTTGGCGACCGCCGCCGCCCCTGCCACAAGCCCGGCATCCTCGGCACCGGGGTGAATGGCCAGATACCCAATACGTTCGCCTGCCAGAGATAATTCTTTGGAGTAAGAACTCACGATAATGGTGTGGGGGTAGGCTTGAAATACGGACGGAACCTCAACATCATAGGCAATTTTGCGGTACGGTTCATCTGACAGAAGGTAAATCCGTTTGCCGAATTTTTGGCTGGCCTTTTCCAAAACCTTACCCAGCGCAGCCAACTCGGACGTTGAATAAACTGCCCCGGTGGGGTTGTTCGGCGAGTTGATTAGCATCACCCGGGTGTTTTCAGTGATGGCGGCCTCAATCCTAGCTGGGTCCAAATGAAAGGTTGCATTCGTAGGTACGGTTTTTAAAGCGGCATTTGCAATAAAGGCATACTGGTCATAACCGACAAAATAGGGTGATGGGGTTAAAATTTCCTCCCCCGGATTCATCAGTGCTTTGAGGGCATCGTTCAGAGCGCCGGCGGCACCCACCGTCATGATGATCAAATCCGGTGTGAGTGTCACATTGTGCTCCTTGCTGAGGTAACCAGCGAGGGCTTGGCGCACGTGCAAGTGTCCCGGGTTCGGTGTATAACCGTGAGTCAATGATTCGCTGTTGACCAATTCTTTGAGCACCGTTTTAAATTCCGCGGGTGGTGGAACATCCGGATTTCCCAAGGAAAAGTCAAAGACATTGTCCGCACCGTGCTCGCTTTTCAGCCTGGCACCCTCTTCGAACATTTTTTTAATCATGAGCGATGCTTCGACCATTTTGACCATTTTTTCAGCAATCGGCATAATCTTAATCTCCCAATATTCTAAATAATCGTAAACAAATGTAAATACCCCCAACTTGATCTCGAAGTCGGGGTTAAATGTATTTGCATAATTGAAATCGTAAATCAACACGAATTCTCGAAATTTGTTTGCTACCCTTGGTCCTCTTCTTTTCAATAAATTCTCCCAGTGCCGGTGGTATCAGAGACAAACGTAAATATCCCTCGAAATCCCGCTGATTATGTTTTATATTATCGTGCGACAAATGAATTTTGCACGAGTCAAAGGCTTTCTCGAAGGGTAAATAAAATGAAGCTTAAAATAGACAAATTTCATCTTTTACTAAGTGAAAGATAATAAATCGATCTTCTATGAACATGGGTATTATTTTCAAAAAGTTATTGATCTGCCCCATTTTATTTACGCTCTTTTGAGGTGATAATTAATTGTGAACAGGAGGACCCATGATTGCCTACTATGTTTATGATGAGAAAAAGGAGCATGATGTAATTGTGCTG
>JASFJP010000402.1:0-4810 GCA_050121225.1 Desulfobacterales bacterium | reverse complement strand
TTATACCACGGCTGGAAAAGCCGGTTTTATCACCAGTCTGTATGTCGTAATCGTGCCGATCATGGCCCTTTTTTTGAAGCAACCGGCAACAAATCCCGGGACCTGGTTGGGCGCTGGATTAGCGGCCGCCGGGCTTTATTTTTTGAGTATTTCCGAGAGTTTTACCATCGAAATCGGCGATCTACTTGTATTTATCTGCGCCTTCTTCTGGGCGGCACAAGTTATCGCTATCGGATGGCTGTCGCCCAAAATTCAATCCCTTAAACTGGCCTTTGGGCAATTTGTCGTATGCTCGATTTTAAGCCTAATTGCAGCAGGAATCGTTGAGGAAATCAACTGGAGTGCTCTTGTGCAGGCGAGCTGGCCGATTTTATATGGTGGTATTCTTTCAAGCGGTGTGGCATTTACATTTCAGGTTATGGCCCAGAGATACACCCATTCTGCACATGCCTCCATTATTATGAGCCTGGAATCAGTTTTCGCTGCCATCGGCGGCTGGCTGTTTTTGGATGAAACATTTAGTTTAAGAGGTTTAATTGGTTGCATCCTCATGCTTTCCGGGGTTTTAATTTCGCAACTTTGGGGCGTGGTTGGCAGAAAGTCCGCCGGCAATGATTCCTGAACAAAATAGATCAACATTATGGTGAACCATCACGAAAATATCGATGACCAGGAACTCGCCAAATTCGAAGCTATGGCTCCGATTTGGTGGGACAGAAAAGGCGTTCTAAGAGCTCTTCACGACATCAATATCTTGCGGGTCAATTATATCAACAAACGCGCACATGTATCCGGTAAAGACCTTTTGGACGTGGGTTGCGGAGGCGGAATTTTGTCGGAAGCTTTGGCTGCTCTTGGGGCCAATGTTACCGGAATAGATGCAGGCCAGGCGCCGCTAACCGTAGCAAGGCTGCACCTGAAGAAATCTGGCTTACAGGTTGAATATCACCTGGCTACAGCGGAATCGTTTTCTGAAACGCATCCGGAGCGTTTTGATGTGGTCACCTGCCTGGAGTTGCTGGAACATGTACCCGAGCCGGCGTCGGTGGTCAGTGCTTGCCGGGGGCTGGTCAAAACCGGCGGTGACGTTTTCTTTGCTACCTTAAACCGAAACCTTAAGTCGTTTTTGTTTGCCATCATCGGTGCGGAATACATCTTAAAGCTGGTACGTCGAGGTACCCATATGTACCGCAAGTTCATCAAACCGGAGGAACTTGAGAGATGGGCCGAAGCCGCCGATCTGACCTTTCAGGATTCGATTGGACTGCATTACAATCCCTTTTTGCGGCGATACTCAATCGGTGGAAACACCCATGTTAACTATATGATGCACTTTCGTAGAGTTCATTAGCAGAAAGAAAGCCATCTGCGACATTGCCTTCCGAAATTTTCAGTAACACGTGTTGATACGATTCAGCCATATTTCCCCTTTTCCCGACGATACCATTTCGCCAGTCGGGTTGGAGAAATGCCGGTGTAAAATCCCAAGAGAATGATCTGATTTAATAACCAAGTCCTGAGAATGCCCAGATTTAACCACCGCCTCGATGAGGTTTTGACTGACTGATTCAGAATGGTAATTTTACTCTTCTGTCGCAGGCGGCGAATCAGCTCAACGTCTTCCATGATCGGAATTTCCGCAAATCCACCAATTTTCCTGAAAAGTGCACGGGAAATAAATAGTCCCTGGTCTCCATATGGCATTCCTAAAAAACGGGAGCGCCAATTGGCGACCTGTTCGATGAGCCGTAAGGCACTTAGGTTGGAATCGATACTTAGCCTGAAAGCACCGGCACAGAAACCATTTTGATGAGCTGCCGACAGAATATGCCGCTCAAAATTTACCGGCAGCCGGGTATCGGCATGTAGGAATAGAAGTATATCACCGGATGCTGCAGCTGCGCCGGTATTCATTTGGACAGCCTTTGAAGGCGATGTTATCAGCACCTTAGCACCAACAGATGCTGCTAACTCAACCGTATTGTCCTGACTACCACCATCCACAACAATCATTTCTAGATTGCTTTTCTTTTGAAGCACGCAAAGCGTTGCATGGATAGTTTCGGCTTCATTCAGCGTGGGAATAATCACGGAAATAGATATTACTTTGGATGAATCTGATATTGCCTTAGAAACTTCTTGCCAAAGAGCAAGATCCTCTGGCCGATCAACATCACTTAGGGTATCTGTGAGAAGAGAGCTGAGCCCTAAATTTCTCGCTAGATTTAAAGTTTGAGAAAGAACCTTATCGGTACTCCAACTGACACTGGCAAAGATTCGGGGAGCGTTTCTGTTAAACGCATCTCTGCGCATGCCGATCAGGTAGTATCCCCCATCATTGGCCGGGCCCAAAACAAGATCTTTATTTTGCAGACCATCAAATGCCCTTTGCAAAATGTCAGTTGTAATCCCGGGAATATCAGAGCCGATAATGATAATTGGTTCATAACCGTCCTGAAAGCCTTCAGCAAAAGCACGCTGCATCCGGCGCCCGATGTCGCCTTCACCCTGGAGACGGTAAGAAAAATCATGGCCCAGCCATTGCTGCATGAGCTTTTTGCTCCCGCCATCAAAGCGAACTTCAATGGGTAATTGACGACGATCAGCTAGTTGCCTGACCGTTGAAATGACATGCTCGGTCATCTGCCGCTGAAGCTCGGCTGCACCCTCGGCCCCCAGTTTTGGAATCATGCGGGTTTTGGTGGTCCCGGGCTCCGGATAGCGCGTAAAGACGATTAACCGCTCGAGAAATCCGTCAGGCATGTCTTAGCTCCAGATAACACATGTGATAATTTTTCAGCACTGTTGTTTTAGTTGAGTCGAATCGAATGTTGCCTCTAGATATTCAATAAATAGCAGGAAACGTTTGAACAGACAAGCTTAAGAGGGTATTTAACACCGCTAAAAAATATGGTTATGGAAAATTTTTTTGAAATTAATCCTCCGCAAAACCTCTAATTTAATATATTTAGGCGAATACTACCTGAAAAAGTCAACATTTTAAGGATATATGGCCTTGACGTCCTATAAATATTTTTGTAGAGTTAAATTTGATCAAATCACTACTGTTCTAAATCCAAAAATCGAGGAGGTCAGATGAACAAGGCAGAATTAATCGAAAAAATGGCGAAGGATGCAAAGATTTCAAAAGCCGCCGCAGGCAAAACTTTGGACTCTTTCATGGATGGCGTTACAAAAGCACTTAAGAAACGCAACGGCAAGGTAACCTTGGTCGGCTTTGGAACCTTTAAGAAAGTCTACCGTAAAACCAGAAAAGGACGTAATCCCCAAACAGGAGAGAAGATCAAAATTAAAGGTAGAAATACAGTAACATTCAAAGCTGGAAAAACGCTCAAAGATAAGATTTAAGCTATCGGCGATGATGAAGGCAGTTAATCGCACCCATATGTGGTTAACTGCCGCCCCATTGTTAACTGCACCCATTTTCACACCATCCCATTGCATCGAGTTCACGGCCCCTTGCCAAATACCACTCTGCTGTTTGTATGAGATCATTTGTGATTTATATCGAGAATAAGCCGATTCCGAAATATTCGTCAAACACGAAAACAGTCTGGATAACGGCAAAAAATTCAATTCTGGATCATCTGCCGCAACTGCCCCGGAGGAATTGGCTACCCAATCAACAGGACGAACCGGTTGGATTGGTCAAGCGAAATCTTGTAAGCACGGAGTATCCCCCTATACAAGTGACATGGCCGCTTCTGGATATAAATTCTGGCCTTTGACAGCCCTACCAACCGTATGCTATTCTGACGCTGTGCGGGGTTTTGCGAAATCACGTGCTTTGGCATAGAAAACTTCTATTTCAAACTATATAAAATTTTTAATCGATTATCGATCCTGTCTGAAAACCAATATATACTGAGATCCAAGCAACTATGCAGACCCAATAGACGTGGAATGAGATGCTTATGTATCTGAAACTATGTGTCGTGCTTTTGATAACAACACTCCTGCCTATCTTAATATTTGCCGAAGAAAAAAGAGACTTTGTTAAAGAGCGTTATGAGGAAATAATTGCTGATCGAAATGATGCCATGCCTGCTCACCTTCAAATTATTAGCTGGGTTGAAGTTATTTTCAAAGGAGAGTTACTAAAAAAGTATAAAACCCATTTTGAAAAATTTATGCGGGAAAGACTTCGAGATGAATTGCCGGTCTTGATGCACGAAGTGAAGCCCCCTAATAAAGTTCACCAGGAATATAATTATAATCTCGACAGCGAAGAGGTTAAGAAAAGGGGGTACGTGTATTGCCATATCTGGACTGTCGGAAAGGATTACCCTGTAGCATTCTTGGTTGAATTAGAAATGAAAGGATGCGGCAATTATAAAAATAGATTATATGATACTATGTACTATCAAAAATCTCTGGGGTACGGATCCGCACAGACGGCTAAAAGGCAAGTTGAGGAATCTATCAGAGAACTTATGACCGAAATAAGTACAAGATTCTTAGAGCACAGAGAAATCTTTACTAAGATAGAATGAAAATGCCGACCGATTTACTCCTATTAACATTTGAGGTTGTCGCCTTCCTTTTTTTGGTCGCGTTAATATTTGGCGTCGTCTATGTCGTATGGGCTATTTTCAAAATTAAGCGTGAGGTGATCCTCATGAATACCAGGCTCCGATACATAGCCAAGCTGCTCAAGCAGCGCTTTAATGCACCGGAGGTCAGCAAAGTTAAACACCCTCCAAAAGGATGGCGGCTGTAACGAAATGATTGATAGAATAAATGGCTGAACTTGAGACCGTTAGCATAATCCAAGAGATATCAACAATGA
>JASFJP010000401.1:0-4813 GCA_050121225.1 Desulfobacterales bacterium | reverse complement strand
TGAGCACAACAAGGGTCACATCGTCCTCGGGTTCCGCAGCATTGCGAAATTTTTTAATTTGTTCGAAAATGGCCTCCATGATATCGTCGACGCCTGCCTCTGAATTAGAGCGAATGATATCGTAAATAGCCGTTCGACCGAACATTTCTCCCCTGTCATTACGAGCTTCCCAAACGCCATCAGTGCCGATCACAATAATACTTCCTCGGGGGAAATCATCTATCCGATTTTTTTCATATTGGCAGTGCTTATCAACACCGAGCGCCATACCGGATCCCGCAAGTTCCAAAAATTCATTCGCTGCCGGATTATAGAAAATGGCCGGTTCGTGTCCGGCACGCACCCATTCAAGTGTTTGCCTGGCCGGATCTACAGCCAGGTAAAACAACGTGACGAATTGGCCGGAATCCGCAAAGTCTCCAGCCAATTGCCGGTTTACATCGGCAATCATCTGTGAAATGGATCCGGGCAGAGCGAAGCGCTGGCGAAGCGCAGATCGCACGGTCGCCATGAGCAAGGCCGAGGAGATTCCGTGACCGGCAACATCACCCACAACCACGCCCCATTTTTTATTAGCGTTTTCTTTAAATTGAATAAAATCATAATAATCACCACCGGTTTCATCACAATAAATGCTTTTGCCGGCCACTTCCAATCCGTCAATCCTGGGATTGACCTTGGGCAAGAGCTTCTGCTGAACTTCCTTGGCCAATTCCAGCGAGTGACGCAGTCGATCCCGCTCCTTTTCTCTTTTCAGCAAAGCTTCTTCGGCCAGTTTCAAGGCGGTGATGTCTTCATGACTCACCACGACTCGAATCGGTTCCTTTTCGGCCACCCGAATGGCCCTTAAATAGTAAAAGTGGCGTCCATCCGGTCCATGACAGGGGTAATCATATAAAAATTCCTTTATCGATCCTTTGATCACAGATCGGATACCCGCGGCGACGTTGCGAGCATCTTTGGCCTCTTTGCCGGTGGTTGCATCGCACAGCTCCAAATAGTTCACACCTATGGAATCATTAGACCCTTGCATTTGATTTATCGTTGCGTAGTTTTTCCAGGCCTGATTGGTCTCTAAAATAACCCCGTTTTCGTCTAAAATCGCGATATTGGCGGAAAGGGAATCTAAAACCGTTTTTGCCAAAGAGCCGGAAAAGTCAAGACGCACGATTTCCGGACGGTCAATTTTAATTTTGTTGTTCATATTTGTTGTATTTTAACTTTTTTCTTGCTCGCAGATTGCTAGGGGTCGTTGAATTAAATGATTTTTCACCATCAGAGTCACTATCAAGGAAAACTTAAGCACTTTTTTTGATATTTCATCCTGTGTTCACGATTCATTTTTAAATGTTTTCAACAGGGAAATCATCAATTTGAACTCTTGCAAAACAAGGAGGAATCCCATATAAACTTTACAATCCTAAAAATTGTAATAGGTTTTGCGCAACGCTGTTATTGTCTCGCCGTTCAAAGCTGCTATGGTCATTTTTTCTGCAGATTGGGTAAGACAGGGGGCATTCATGAAAAGGGTATTGGTTACCGTTGCTGGCGGATTACACGATATACACTGCACTTTGAAGGCAGAAATCGGTCTTAAAAAATTTTCAGTAACGCACTCGAGTTACATCTTTGAAAGCTATTTGGATGGTGCCGTCTCGACGGATGAAGCGTTCGTCGCTTGCGGCGGGAAAGGAGATCAGGTCAACAGGCGCCGAGCGACGAATAGAACCTGTTTCTTTTTTTAAAATCATTCGAAATGGTTCTAAATTCATATCCCATTTAGCAAACACAATGTGGGTGGACCTGAATCGGCGTACCAAGGCTTGCATTTTTCTTAGACTGACCCGCCCCGCTTCACCCCAGAACGCCGGCGTGCCATTATCGTCAAACTGCACAATATCCGGTTTGTAGCGGTCTCCGATCTGGATTTCTACATATAGATCCGGATAATCCGGGAGGAAAAGAGCCCAAATAAGTGCTTTCGTCAACACGTGAATATCACTTTCAAAGGTTTTTTTAATAAAAACCATTTGCTTGTCATGCGCACGAAAAGTCCATTTGCGCCGTAGCTTAAGGTCTTGAGTCATATTACAAATTGAACGTGGGCAGGAAAAATACAGACGTAATCTCTCGTCATCTCTGATTTGCTCCTGGCTGCAGATGAGTCTTAAGAACCTTCGTAAGACCACTGATACACTCTTCTATGGTGTTGTAAACATATCCGGCCAGAAGCTGACCGTCATCATAAACGTCGACAGCCGGTGTAAATGGTGGTTTAGCAAGGAGGGCATTGATGACAACGTTGAAGTCGGTCTCTCGGCAAGCTAGAACAATACCTTCATCCGGCGGATTGTCGAGTGAATGCTCGGGAATGGGCTGCGGTTCACTCTCCGGTCTGTCGTACAACATCTGAAAGCGGACACTCGGCGGCATGTAAATGGCACTGACAGAATTCGGCACCGTTACCTCTCGAAAGAGTTTTTCGAAAAATAAGCGTTCTTGATCCTTCAGGCTACGAAAAGTAACCATGTGGCCTTTTCGTAGATACGGTGCCATTTGAAAAAGAAGTTTTTTAAGCAAGTTATGCCAACCCCGGACAGAGTCATGCCGGCCAAACGGTGAGCGGCTTTCGATAATCTCGGCCGTTCGCAAAATGGACGTATTTTTAATTGGTTTCACAGCGGTTGCCCCTTGACGACTCAAAGCAATTCAGGCACTTAGAATTAGATCTCTGAATCTTTATAATCTGGATAAATTGTTTATATTCTAAATATAACTTAAAATACATAGATGGCAATCCAAATTTGGAGGGCAGCCAATAATGATGAAGTGATTCAAAACGCCTAAAAATTTTTCCCGTAGCTGAGGCATTGTGCAGTCACGCTCTTTGAGCACCTAAAACGCACCGATGATGACTGAGTTGACCAGTATTTATAATATCTGACCATTAATAAACTCATTGTAGCGCATGAAAACACCTATTTACATTAAATGGTTTCCACCTTCATGGTTTCAAATAAAAACCGGAAACCACATTACCTACATTGACCCTGCTTACTTAAGAACGAATTTTACTCATTATCCCACGAGAATCGACTATTCCAAATGGCCTAATCCTATTGATGGCTTGCCTGAAGAACTGGAACAAGGTGATATCATTTTGATTACTCACCACCACAAAGATCACTGCAAAAAAGTAACGGTTAACAGGCTAAAAAATGAAAAAACCAAAATTCTGGCAACTAAGCAATGCACAAAGGAGTTAGGAAAGGCTATTACTGTAGTAAAACCTGGAATGGAAATATGCATAAGCAATATCAGGGTAAACACAGTAGACGCATACAATAAAAAGAAAGACGGCAAAATGAAGCTAATGCACAAAAAGGGTAGTGGAGTAGGATACGTGATATCAGTTGAAGGCAAAACGATTTACCACGCCGGTGATACGGATCTAATTCCCGAAATGGAGCATATTGGGAATATTGATGTGGCCCTGCTTCCAATTGGTGGCAGAGATTTTACAATGGATTTACATGAAGCCTTGCAAGCAGCAAGAAGAATCAATCCAAAGGTAATTATACCCATGCATCGCTTTGAATCCGACCCGGTGCAATACAAGAATTTAGTGGAAAAAGATTCCTCCACCAAAGTTGAGCCATTGGGTATCGGGGAAACCTATCAGCTATAATTTTAGAATTATGCACTCCGAATAAAGTTTTTGTTGAATCTGACCGATATTCTAATTGTGCGGAATGCAATTCGCCATAGAATTCTCATAGTAGGAGCAAGATTAAATGGCAGATAATTTTGATGACAGAGGTGCCAAACGAACTGCCTTTATAACACCGCTTCAGGTTAAGGATTTTGGATCTAGTGATATATATGAGGCAAAATTGCTCGACTATAGCGAAAGTGGAATCTCCTTCGCATCAAATGGTTTTTTCGAAAAAAATACTTCGCTTTACTTCGGTATACTATTCCCTCCACATTACATCACTACTCGTGTTTTCGAATATTACAGAGGGAAGGTGATGTGGCGCAAGGACTTAAAGCGATCTTCTTTGATTTACGGATACGGGATCCAGCTGGTTTCTGAATCAAGCAAGCAAGAATCGAACTGCAACGGTTCAAAAATAACAAAAGACTCAAGAAATCATCCAAGAAGACCTTTCTTCAGGCCCCTACGATTTGGCACCCAAAAAGAAATTTATAATGGCAGCACAAAAAACATTAGTGCATCTGGAGTCTTTATTGCTACAGACGAAAAATTAGAAGCTGGGCAGTTATTAAAGCTAAACCTTCCTCTCAAAAAAGGTAAAATGGTTAGGGCCGTAGGGCAAATCGTATGGATAAACGATGAGGGTTTCGGTTTAAAATTCATAGAAATAAAATGACTTTACGGGGGAATACCCTGTGATCGAGATTGTTACCTCTGATCTTCAAACATCGACAACCTTACCCTTCCTATACCTTAACAATTCCACCTACCCATTCATTGATAAACATGATACCTGATTAATCACAAACTGATAGTTTTTGTGATCCATATAATATGATAAAATCTATAACAAATGTCTTATGACCCGAGGGAAAAGGTTGCCCGTTGCAATTCAAACGAAATTCGATTGGTGGCTTGCTGGTATTTGTCTGGCTAGGACCTTCAATGGCCTGGTATTCATGACCTATGCTGCGACCTTGTCGGTGCTGCAGCGGGAGTGGGGTATGTCGGCTGCTGCAGCCGGCAGTATTGCCGGTGGGTTTCAGCTCGGATATGCGGTATCCTTAGTGATTTTCTCTTTCTTGTCGGACCGGC
>JASFJP010000400.1:0-4830 GCA_050121225.1 Desulfobacterales bacterium | reverse complement strand
CTTATTCGAGATGTCAGTCTTCTGCCGAGCGTTCAGCTGCAATTAATGCTGCACCCACGGCGCCACTCAACAGGGGTTCCTCGGGGATAAATAGGCGTTTTTGTATTTTTTCTTCCACGATCTTAACCAGGCCTATATTGAGCGCACCACCGCCAATTATGGCACAGTCTTCTTCAACTTTCATTTTATGGGCCATTACCGCAATTTTGTTGGCTAAGGCCTGGTGCAATCCGGCGATAATATCTTCTATAGGTATTCCTTCGGCCACCCTTGAGACTGCCTCTGTTTCTAAAAACACGGCGCAGCCGGTCGTAAATTTTGCCGGTTGTTTAGATGCCATGGAAATGGGTCCGAGGTCTTCAAGTTTAACCTGCAATACCCTGGCAACGATTTGCAAAATACGGCCACTTCCTGCAGCGCATTTGTCACCGGTCGTACAGCCGGCAACCCTTCCCTGCGGGGTTATTTTAATCACACGGCTGAGTTGGTTGCCAATCTCTATGAGTGTGCGAGCTGAGGGTTGATAGAAATTAGCACCGCGACTATGGCAGGCTATATCGGATATTTTTTTGGATGGATAGGGGATAAAGGCGGCCCCTAAACCGCTGGCTCCGATCAAATCGAGGTTGTTTGGGCGCAGATTGGCTGCATCAAGAACAGCATTTAACACAGCGTCGGCTGCATTCGAGAAATGCCCCTCCGTCGTCAGTATGCTGTGCGCCACCAGCGTGTTGTCCTGCATTAACACCGCTTTCGACGAGGAAGAACCGATATCCAAACCCGCTATCCAACCCACTTCACTACCTTTCTCCTATCAAATTATTTGATCATTTGCTTTATTTTGCATCTTTGTCGAAGAACGTCACCGCCTCCAAACGACGCTGCCCTTTTCGCAGGGCCAGCTCTTCCGGATCTGTTTTGGCAGAATATTCAGCGGCTAGAATCGAAGCCCCCAACGCTCCAGTGATCAGTGGTTCCTCCGGTACGACCAGCGGAAATCCGATCTTTTCTTCCAGGGCTTTGCGAAGGCCCACATTTTTTGCCCCGCCACCGGTCATTACCACATCTTGTTCAATTTTCATTTTTTTGACCATGGAACTGATGCGGCTGGCATTGGCTTTGTGAATGCCGGCCAGGATATCTTCGATCGATGTTCCTTCAGATAACCGTAATAGCGCTTCCTGTTCGGCAAAGACCGTGCACAGGCTGCTGATCTCGGCGGGTTGGGTGGACTTGAGGGACAATTCACCGATATCTTCGAGGCGTACACCTAACACTTCAGCGATAACCTCCAAAAACCTGCCGGTACCCGCGGCACATTTATCATTCATGATGAAATCACTCAATTTACCGTTGGATACCTTGATGCCTTTTAAGTCTTGACCTCCGATATCGATGATGGTGCGAGCCTCTGGGAAGAGCCAGTTGACGCCACGCATGTGACAGGTTATTTCAGTTACCTGTCGATCGGCGAAGGGAACATTGATGCGGCCGTATCCCGTCGCAATGATATAGTCAATTTGCTTAAAGGTGATGTCGGCTTTGTTAAGCGCCTTTTCCATCACCTTATTCGCCAACCGACGGTGTTCCGCGCCGGTGGACTGTATGACCGTACTGCAAATCTGGACTTCATTTTTGATAACAACTTTTGTAATGGTTGAACCAATGTCTAACCCGGCAAAAAACATTAGAATCATCTCCGGTTTTTATACCTAGGATTGCACTGCACCAGTGGCTGAAGGAATACATCACGATCAGAGGGAATTCGACGACCCCTTTCCTGCTTAGCCGATGACCTCGGAAAACGCTTGAAATCTCGTTCTCAAGGGTTCCAATGCGGCGGTGGAATAATCTTGTTCGATGATCAATACCGGTAATCCCAAGCCTTCCAGATAGTCTCTGACCGCGGGGACCTCATAACCGTGGATGTCGCAGTTTCTGATAATATTTCCAAATACCCCGTTTACATTCCAGTGCTCTGCGAATTCTTTGAGGTAGCCGAATCGGTTGTCCAGATCTTCCTGGTAAGAGGCGCCTGTCTGTGAAAATGTCCGAGGACACTTGACTTCTTCCAGGTAATGCTTGGCCAGTCCTTCCAGGGGATCTTCGGTTATTTCAATATCGTGCCAGAACGGCCTGACCCCGATTGCGGTATCTTCAACCACGATGTTAAAACCGGAGCTTTCAATGAGATCCGTAAATGCCGTATTGTCGATGAGAGATCCCCAAATCAGCAGACGTCCGGTTTTCTTTTCTGGAACGTCGGCGCGGGCCTTGACCTCTTCAATCACTTCTTGCAAAAGCGTATTCCCTTCCTCTATCGGGATCATCATTATCGATATAATCACCATCAACACCTCCGAACCGGTAACCAGCGGGGGTTCGGATTTCCTCAGGTTATAGAGTTCTCTGACCAGGTAACGCTGCTTGTTGTGAAGGGAAATGGTCTCTTTCAGGCCTTCTGGATCCATCTTTTTCCCGGTGAATTCTTCCAGGGTCTCTTTAAAATAAACGAGTTGACGTTTGAAATAGTCAACCGCTTCTGAACGTGAGGTATGGGGAATATCCAGAAAGAAGTTGCAAGGTGTCTTGATATAGTTTTGCCAGATATGCGATGTCCGCTCCGCACCGTCACAGGCGTGAGAGCCGACGAAACCATCCAGAAAGTCATACTGTCCTTTCATACCGCAATCAAAACAACTGCGGTAAAAAATACACATAACCGTCGGCAGGTAGCCATCTGCGACGGTTATCGGTTCATCCATATCACCCAGGATTCGAATCGGTAGAAAATCGAGCGCCGTCATAATTTCTAACGGAGGGTAACAACAGAAGTAGCCCAGTATCTTTTTGCCTTCCTCCTTTAGCGCGCGGGCTCGTTTACTGCGGTAGTTATAGATTTGCTGTGCCTTTGCCAATCCTGTCAGTGCATTCTCAGTTGCCATTGATAAACGCTCCTTTCTTTATTACCAGGCCAATCCCGCCTCTTTTCTCAATTCCCGATTATAGTCCATTGTTTCCACAAATGCTTCCATTTTTGAAAAGGCCTCTTCCTCGTTAAACACCCGCAAGTCGATAATATCGCCATCAATGACAACACCGGGAACATGGAGTTTATCCTGCAGCATATTTCGGGTATGCAAAAGGGTATACGTTGCCGGTCGGCAAGACATCAAGGGGTGGGCCAGCAAGCCGTCCGCCTTATAATCTTCGGCGTATTGCAAGTAAGCCGCCATAAAAAATCCGGGATCAACCTCGTATTTGCGGGCGACGTTGTTATATTCGGTCCATTTTTGATACGACAAGCGGGCAATGAGCTCTATCGGATCGTTCACGCCTTCGATTTCCTCTTCCGGGATAGGCGTAATGGCATGATAGTTCCAGCTTTCCATCACAATGGCAATTCCAAATCGCTCCGCCAGTTCGTCGAAAAAGCCCAGCGAATGCCAGGGGGGCAGCTCTGAAAACATCATGCGGTATTTTTCATTGGGAATCGCCCCGATTTTGTTATCCACCTTGGTTTTTACCTCATCGTATACTCTCTGGTAAAACTCATACGCCTCCGGATCATCAGGCATATACAGGTGCGGAATCATGACGGACCAAAAATCGGTACCCACCATGGGAGAGGGAACCGCCCGGCGCAAAAGATCTACCTCATAGGCGAGTCGTAGGGTTTTAAAGGTCTGGTCGACCATTTCGCTCAAGCGGTCTTCATCCAATTTCTTTTTGAGAAGATTTTCTAAAAAGGAGACATACCCCTTGAGATGATCCACCATAAACTTGATGCTGGCCTCCTTGTGTCCCGGTAAAAAGTACTCGTTGGTTCCAGTTTGGGGGATATCGAGCGTCCACACGGGCGTTTTGTCCAGATACCGTCCCAGCGCCTGAAACCATTTATAGCGGGCATCACAGGCACAGCCGGAGCTCAAAAGAAATACCGGTTTTGCCAGCCCGCCTCCCGGTGCATCTTCGGGAGGGACAAAATCATTGTCGGCAAGCTTTTTGGTATAACCGATGCAGTTTCTGGCATAACCGCAGAGCGTATTCGGAAACCCCTCGCTGTCAGCGATTTCCAAATGGGGTTCCGCTTGGCGGACGGCCGCACAAAAGGCTCCATAATTTTCCGGAAAAACCAGCTGTACGCCCAATGCCTTGGCAATCAATTCTCCCTGCCACCAGGTCACCATAGACCACCCTGTGGGTTGCTCTTCTTCCCTGGCCTTGAGAGCGTTGAGCAACATTTTTTTACCGAATTTCCCGGCTTCCCTGGCCGTTTCTAAAGTTTTCCCGGATTTCTTTGTTTTTTGCTTCTTCTCCATAGGTATCGTCTCCTTATCACCTTCGTTGCTTTATTAATTGACGCCCACTCTGATGGCTTGATCCAAGGGGGTAGTTGCTCCCTTCAAAATTAGGATACCGGATATCGGCACGTCAGCCAAACCTGAAGCACCACCCGTCACATCGGATAGAGTTTATGCAGTTTCAGTAAGGCCGAAATAGTTTAGGCCACGATAACGACCCCTTGATTTTTGGAGGGAACCATCTGGGCATTTGGATCACGTCTACACCTTTTCAAATGCCAAAAATGTTCGTTTAGCCACATCGGTCTCACGATGCAGAAACTTTACCTTTACCGGCATACCGACCTTGATGGTCTCGGGAGCGGATGGATCGACGTTCTCGATCCGCGCATCCACACGGGCCCCTTCTTCCAGTTCAACCACACCCACACAATATGGATTTTTTCGATCATAACCTTCGGCTCGCATAAAAGAAGGGCCGATGGTGATGCAGGTGAATCCCGCCAGCTTGCCGTTGCCGCTTATT
>JASFJP010000399.1:0-4848 GCA_050121225.1 Desulfobacterales bacterium | reverse complement strand
AACAAAATTTACCCGCCATTCCTCCCAGCCATGGTAAATTTCAATAACACCCCGGCGCAGCTCAGATTTACTGACAATTTTAGCCGGAATTTCAAGTGAACCGATCTCCGAGACGATCCGCACCACATCGTTTTCTTTAATTCCCAGATCGGCGGCATCATCCGGTTGAATTTCTACTTCCGCATTGGGATGCACGGTTCGAAAGCGCGCAATGTTCTGGTGCCTTGAATGGTAGAATAGAGATTTTCTTGCCCCTGTAATGAGTGTAAAAGGATAGTCCTTGCTTTTTTGGCGCATGTGATATGGTGGGGTGTATTCGGGAATTTCGGGTAACCCAAATTTTTTCAGATATGGAGAGGCAAATTCTATTTTCCCGGATGGTGTCGGCAAGGGCCGGTTTTTATATTTTTTATACTGTATAGGCTTGTATACCAATCCTTCAGGATGTCGATGCAAATCTTCCAGACGAATTCCTGATGGTTCCAGGATCCATTGCATGACGTCTTCTTCATTTTCCCATGGAAAATACTTCTCTCCGAAACCCAGTCGATGGGCTAGATCGTGCCACAGCAGGTAGTCGTTCTTGACGCCTTTAATTTCTGCGACTTTCTGGGTGAGGTTCACCATCTGATGTTTGGGGAAAAAATGAAGTTCCGATCTTTCCAAGAAACTAGCGGCCGGGAGAACATAGTCGGCCAACTTAGCCGTCGGTGTTAGAAAGAAATCATTTACCACTAAAAGATCAAGATTAGAAAGCGCTTTCTCCACCTTGCGGGTATTTGGGTTGGTTACAGCCGGATTTGCGGCCGTAATAATAAGGCCTTTCAACGGATAATCGCCCTTTCCCAGCATATAATCCATGGCGCTCATGGAATGGCATTCTTTCCTGAGATCATAAAGGACGGCAAATTTGTCCGCTCCGATCGGCTTTTGATCTAAAAGGGAAAACTCGTTGTGGAGGGTTAGCTTCCGCCGTTCCATCTCCTCAGGCCAGAAAAGGCCGCAATTTATATCTAGGGCGCCGCATAGGCAGCTTAAAGACGCCAGTGTCCGAACATTGTTGACACCGTTTTCACAGTGTTCCAGGCCGGTGCCGGCGAAGATGCTCATCCGTGGACTATATTTGATAATCATTTCTGCAATGTCAACCACGACGTCACTGAAGATTCCGCTTTGCTCTTCCACGTATTCGGGGGTAAACTGTTTGGCGTAACGGGCGATTTGTTCAAACCCGATCGAGTAGCGCTCAACCAGTTCCGAATCATAGTTGTTGGTTTCGATCAGATGGCGAATCAATCCCCAGCCAAGTGCCCCGTCGGTCCCTGGGTAGGGTTGTGCGTAAATATCAGCATAGCAGGCAACAGGGTTCAGTCTCGGATCAATGACAACCAGCTTGGCTCCGCGCTGGCGGGCATCTGCGAATTCCCTCATGAATGGCGGGTGGCACATGGGAGGATTGGTTCCAATCAGCAAAATCAGATCGGCAGCTGAAAACTCGGGAAACGCATTCCAGAATCCTGTAACTAGACTATGACCAAGGAAGCGACCATTGAAGCAAGCGGAATCGTTTGAAAAATAGTTGGGTGATCCTAAAGCGTTTACAAATCGCCGAGCATATTCCTCTTGCTGGAGAAATCCGACGCCTTCACCCTTCCAGACGCCGATGGATCTGGCCCCGTGAGATTGCCTGAGCAGATCTATCTTTTCTGCGATCTCATCGAGTGCCTGTTGTCGATTGATTTCAGTAAATGTGCCATCTGGCTGCTTTTTTAGCGGTTTATGGATTCGGTCGACGTGGTAAAACTGATCGATGGCAGCACTTCCTCGGGGGCACATTTTGCCTTGATTGGTTGGATGCCCTTCAAATGGGGTGATATCCGCAATGACGCCATCCTTTAAATGAACGTCGATGGCACAACGCGTGTCGCACATGCGACATAGGGTGTGAATAACACCGTTTTGTTTAATCGTTTTAATATCCATTTTGGGTATTTTCCCGGCCGGGAAACGGTACGGGAATCAGTTTTTTGTCCGTGTGTTGTCGTTTTATCGCCGCCAGTTCGTTGATATCGCCATAGTGCAGTGCCCCGGCCATGCAGTTTTGCACGCATTGCGGGTCGCCGTTACACAAATTGCATTTTGCTGCCACCTGTCGTTTGTTTTCAAAATGAATACTGCCAAATGGACAGGCTGCGATACACATTTTGCAGCCAACACAGGCAGCTTCATCTACGATAACAGCATTCGTTTTAGGGTCACGGACAAGCCCCTCGGTCGGACAAACCTCCAGGCAAAGAGCTGTTTCACACTGCAGGCAGGTCATCGTAAAGATAGAACGTTTTGCCAAATCGACTTGAACCCAAATATTTGAATCCTCGCTTTTGAAGCCGCCGGCCTCCTGAAACGAGCAGACCCGTTCGCAGTTTCGACAAGCCAGGCATCGATCGAGCTCCACAAAAATAACCTTCATTCTATGTTACCTCCATTGCGACAAGCTGATCCGGCCGGACTGCAGCCTGTTTGAGATAAGATGCAACATGCATATAAACTTCTAATTTATAGTGAAGCTTGACAAAAATAAAGCGAAAATTTAAGTTAGGTTCGCTTTTCTAAATACAAACAAGTTCCATTTAGGGGGGTGTTTTATGTCGTTGAAAGCCTTAGGCAAACTTGTTGAAGATGGTAATACAGAGGAGAGTGAGGCACTATCTATCAAGCTATTGGAGGAAGGCGCTGATCCTCTGAAAATGATTGAAGCGCTCACCGAGACCATGGCCCGGGTGGGAGATCTCTTCGCCAAACTGGAAATCTTTTTACCTGAAATTATGATGGCCGGAGACGCCTTGGCAGCCGTGGTGAAAGTTTTAGGTCCCTACCTGGACGCCGCCGGCGGGCGAGAACTAAAAGGCAAAATCGTTCTGGGCGTGGTCAAAGGGGATTTGCACGAAATCGGTAAAAACATCGTCAAATTGATATTGGAGACCAACGGATTTGAAGTCAAAGACCTCGGCTATGACGTGGATCCCCTGGACTTCATTAAGGAGGCTGAAGCGATGGGAGCGGATTTTATCGGGGTTTCTTCGCTAATGACCACCACGATGCCCGGCCAGAAGGAAATTATCGAATTGTTAAAGGAAAAAGGGCTACGCAACAAGTACCGGGTAGTGATCGGCGGGGCACCCACCTCGCAATTGTGGGCGGAACAAATTGGTGCGGATCTTTACTGCAGAGATGCAAAGTCCGCTCCGGACCTGATGACCGAGCTTATGCAAAACTAACTTCAGGAGTACAACCAAACCCCATCCAGCAAATACAAAATTATTTATTCTATTTTTGTGTCTTTATAATTTCGTCCATTTGTAGTTAATTTATTCTTTCGGTTCAGGCCTGACCGGATTAGGAGGGAAACAAATGACCACGGCTTATCGCCTCTGGGAAATGATAGAGCGTTCTAAAACCGGACCGCATATTGAAGAAGATGATTTTTTGCCCAGGCTTTTTACACCGACACTTAGAAAACTAATTCAAAAATATGAGATTAGATATAATCCCGAAACCCCTATCCCTGTTGATGACGACATGGCTGACAGGATCTGGCAGGCAGCTTGGGAATTGTTTCGGGAGGTGGGAATTTATAATACCGATACCCACCGGATGATCAGGGTTTCCGACGAGGAAATCAAGGAAGCCCTCTATACAGCCAAAAGCGACCATTGGGTGGGTTCCGGCAAAGATGCCATTCTTTGGAAATATCGTTCTATTGAGGACACGGAGCCACCGTTTTGTATTTTGAGTCCTGATATTACCTGCAATGAAGAGTATCACCAGTCCCTGTGTATGGCCTATCTGAAAGAACCGTTGCTGGATGGGCTCTGTGGGCCGATCCTCGAGCAAACTTTTGGTCATTTAATTCAATCTTCCGGCCCAACGGAAATCAGCGGCTGTATTCAGCACATTTATAACCAGCGAATGGCGGCCAAGCTGGTCGGACGGCCGGGTGTTTTCATGGTTGCGGTGGGAACCGCTGAACATGACAGTGGACAGATTGCCGTATCCGATGACAATTGGGGAGTTCGAACCACCGACGCCCGGCTTGTGGGGTCGTTGACCGAGTTTAAAACAGCCGATACGTTGCTCAACCGTGTCATTCATTATGCTCAGTATGGTTGCTTTACGGGTCATCTGACCGGCGCCATTTACGGCGGGTGGTGCGGAGGGCCGGAAGGCACCGCTGTAACGACAGTCGCCTACACACTCGTCGGTCGTGTTATTCATGGTGCCATGTTCAGTCAGCATTTTCCGTTTCATCTCCACTGGGGTTCCAATACGACCCGGGAACTCCTTTGGGCCATATCCATGGCGGGGCAAGCCATGTCCCGCAATTGCAAGCTTCTTTATACCTCCAACGGGTTTGCCAACGCCGGCCCGATGACGGAGATGCTTTTCCGGGAGACCGCATGCCACGCCTTAGTCAGCACCGTATCTGGATGGGATCTTTGGGAAATGGCTTCAGCCCGCAACAAGTACCGCAATCGGGCGACACCCTTGGAAGCAAAGCTGGGGGCCGAAGTCGGTCACGCGGTGGCCCTCCAAAAAATGACCCGGGAGCAGGCCAACGAATTAGCCCTGAAACTATTAGCGCAATATGAGGATCATGCTGCCGATGCGCCGATGGGCAGCGAATATCAAGAGTGTTACGATGTCTCTAAAGCCGTCCCAACCCAGGAGCATTATGACATGTACCGCAAGGTTAAGGATGAATTGGCACAGCTGGGCATTGATTTTCCCTACTGAACTGCTGTAACCAGACGGGAGATTAAAGGGTGATGGATCCTGATTTCACGGCAC
>JASFJP010000398.1:0-4849 GCA_050121225.1 Desulfobacterales bacterium | reverse complement strand
CGTGCTCTCCGTCCTTATTAAGTATTCATTGGCTTGCATGTCCCCAAATTGCTGTACGGATGATTTGCTCAGACCAATATTTTGAAGCCCGGCTTTAATATTTTCTATTTTGGTGGGTGAGAGAAACTTTACCTGTATCAGAGTACCGCCCGCAAAATCGATACCCAATCTGGGACCTTTATGCACAATCAGTGAGATCAAACTAATCATGACCATTGCTAATGATATACCGAAGGCAATTTTCCGTTTACCGATAAAATTTATATTAATGTCGGGCTTGATAAACTGCATTGAATATCCTCTCATTGAGTTAAGCGCTATCTATTCTGGTATACGTTCTGACCCGAGAATCCACACCTTCGGTTAAATGCTCAGTGTTTTAACCTTTCTATTCATCAAAATATAATCGAAAATTAAGCGTGACAGAATCAAGGCGGTAAACAAACTGGAAATGACACCCAGGCTCAGTGTTACGGCAAATCCTTTCACCGGTCCAGTTCCGAACTGGAAGAGAACGATGGCGGCAATCAACGTCGTCACATTAGCGTCTAAAATAGTCAGGGTTGCCCGGTTGTATCCGGCATCGATAGCCGCCCTCGGTGTTCTACCGAGCGACATTTCCTCTCTGATGCGTTCAAAAATAATGACATTGGCATCTACCGCCATTCCGATAGTTAGGATGATTCCAGCAATTCCGGGCAGCGTGAGGGTTGCTTGGAACCCAGCTAATCCTGCAGCGATCAACACGATATTGAGAATTAAAGCAACATCGGCAATCAGACCGGCCCCCTTATAATAAAGAACCATGAAAATAACGACCAAGATGCCGCCGATGCACATTGAAATGAGGCCTTTTTTAATAGAATCGGCTCCAAGAGAGGGACCGACAGTTCGTTCTTCAAGTATATTTACCGGTGCCGGCAGGGCACCTGCGCGCAGCACGATAGCGAGGTCACGGGCTTCCTCGGTTGTAAATCGTCCCGTAATTCGTGCTTGACCACCGGCAATCTTTTCCTGAATTACCGGTGCAGAATAGACGTTGTTGTCCAATACAATCGCCAGGCGCTTGTTGACATTATCAGCGGTTATTCTCTCAAAGATGCGGGCACCTTTCTTGTCGAAATTAATGGATACATACGGTTCATTGAATTGGGAGTCGATTTGGACGCGTGCGTCCGTGAGATAGGCGCCGGTCAACAGGGTACGTTTTTTAAGGAGAAACGGTGTTTTGATCGAACGGCGGGTATCCGGATCTTCTTCTACTTTATAGAGTATTTCTCTACCCGGTGGCGCATTTCCTTTCAATGCGGCTTCCACGGATTGCGCATCATCCACCAGTTTAAATTCCAAAAGGGCCGTTTTGCCGATTAAATCCTTGGCTCTTTGGGTATCTTTGATTCCCGGCAGCTGAATCAGTATCCTATTCTCCCCCTGGCGCCGAATATCCGGCTCGGATACCCCAAACTGATCAATTCGATTGCGGATCGTTTCAAGGGCCTGGTCCACGGCAAGTTTTTTTATATGATCGCTGTCCCTGTCGGGAAGATCCATAATGATCGTCAGGGTACCATCGCTCTTAGATTCTGACAGCATCCGTAGATCTTTGAAATCATCATCAAGTAACGCTTTAAACTTTTCAATATTTTCTTCTTTTTTAATTTGAGCCGAAATTTTGGCGTTTTCAATCTGATCTACAGAGACATGGCGGATGCGCTTTTTTTTGAGGAGCTCTCGAATTTCCTGGGAGATGCGTTCCGCAGTGCTTTTTACGGCCTTATCGGTGTCGACTTCCAAAACCAAGTGCATGCCGCCTTGAAGGTCAAGTCCGAGATTTATCTGCTTGTGAGGCCACAGCGCTGGTTGCAAACTCGGGAGGAGGTAGATAACGGCGGCCACAATTACGGCAAAAACTAAAATGAGTCTCCAAGAAATAGTCTTCAATGATCTGATCCCTTTTTCATTCAAAAAGCAGCTGGTCCATCTGTCACACGAAAGCCCCAGATAATTTGTCAAATGGTCAGTGGTCAGGAGGTTAGTGGGTCAAGCCGTTGCCGGTGTTGCCTGTGATTCAGCCATTCCGCAAAACCCAATTGAGCCAACCACCTTTTAACGAAATTGTATGGGGCTATGGCGTATTTATTCCACTGAATCGTGAAATTATTTTTTCTGAGGCTGACTCTGGGTGGCCGGCTGGACTAAATTGGCAACATTCCCGCGGGCAACTTTTACGCGCACTTTATCTGCAATTTCGACTGTCAATGTCGCGTCGTCCATTCCCGTAACCCGGCCGTGGAGCCCTCCGCTGGTGATGATACGGTCTCCCTTCTTAATATTGGAAACCATTTGCCGATGCTCTTTGGTACGTTTCTGCTGAGGACGAATCAGCAAAAAATAAAATATAACAAACATCAAAATTAACGGGATAAACCCCGTAAACCCGGCGGCACCTTCTCCTCCAGCGCCCCCTGTACCCATTGCATATGCGATATTAAACAAGATATAACCTCCTTCCAGGCAATTCCCTGTTTTATTATGATATTCTATTTATTTGTCAGTGACAATTTAATTAAACGCATTTTTACGCTTTTATAACCGTGTGGCTGATGTAAGGCCGAATCGGGATCGCTTGTCAGCGTGAACTGTTCTGTGGAAAATGGCGCTGATATACTTGAAAAGATCGTTTTCGTCAAATCTTAATTGATTTTTTTTTAATCACCGCAAATAATTTTACTATCACCGGGTATCATTGAATGGTCCGCCTCAATTTCAACATTCAGGTCGCGCCTGATTTCCAGATCCACAAGTTCACGTCGCTTTTTATTCAAGAGGTATTCGGCAACCTCTACCGGAACAATCCCTTTTACACGGGGCGCTTTTTCTTTAAGTGTTTCCAGGCTCAGCTTCCGAAGAAATCCAATCCCCAATTTTTCCGCCGATGGTACCAGCCCCTTTCCTTGACAGTATCTGCAGGATAGGTAGCTGCCGAATTCAATGGATGGATGTATCCGCTGCCGAGACATTTCCAGCAATCCAAATTTAGAAATTTTTCCCACTTTCGTGCGTGCTTTATCAGTCTTGACATGTTTTCTAAGGGTACGTTCGACCTCCCCCCGGTGATTGGGAGTCTTCATATCTATAAAATCAATCACGATTAGCCCACCCAAGTCTCGCAAGCGTAATTGCCTCGAAATTTCTTCTGCAGCTTCAAGATTAGTCAGAAATGCGGTTTGTTCAATCGATTTTTCATGGGTTGATTTGCCTGAATTGACATCGATGGAAACCAGCGCTTCGGTCTGTTCGATCACAAGGGTACCACCGGATTTCAAACCCACTCGATTTTCAAATATTGAAGCGATTTGATCTTCAAGTTGAAATTTGGAAAAAATAGGTTTAGCGCCTCTATAGTGCTTAACGATTTTGCCGTGCCTGCGGGAAAATAGCTTAATAAAATCTCTGACCTCATGATACATACTTTCATCGTCAATGAGTATTTCCGATACATCCGGCGTGAATGAATCGCGAATCGATCGAATCACAAGGTGTCTTTCTTTGTAAAGAAGTGCAGGCGCTTTTTCCTCCATCACCCGACTTTTGATTTTTTTCCAAAGTCGCAGAAGGTACCTCAAATCTCGCGAAAGCGCAGTTTTGGTTGTATTTTCCGCCGCGGTGCGAACAATAATCCCGAAGTCTTCAGGGATATCTAAACTAGTCATACTATCTTTTATTCGATTGCGTTCATCCTCGGTTTCAATTTTGCGAGAAATTCCCCTCGTGTCGCTGCCCGGCTTTAATACCATATATCTTCCCGGCAGAGAAATTAAGGTTGTTAACATCGCCCCTTTTTTCATGAAGGGATCTTTGGTAACCTGCACCAATACTTCCTGTCCGCGTTTCACTATACTGTCTATCGTGTGGTACCCTTCATCCGGGTCCAAATAATAGTCGCTGTGAATTTCATGTTTTTGTAAAAAACCATGGCGCTCTGCTCCATAATCCACAAAAACAGCTTGCAAACTGGGTTCAATGCGGGAGATGGTTCCTTTATAAATATTGCCGTGTGTTATCTCCCTTAAGCTGCTTTCGATATGGAATTCTTCAAGTTTGTTTTCCTTAACCTTAGCAACTCGACATTCTTCGGGGTCCACGGCATTGATTAGGATTTTAACACTCATACATTTTTATCCTTGCTATTCTTTTAATAAAGATACTATTAAAACTCACCTTGGCAAGTGGGTGACGGTTTACTCGCAAATGTTGAGCTGATCATGACTGAATATGAAATTGCGCAAAACAAGTCAATCGATTTCTGGCCCGGCAGTGGTGGGTAAATTTGCCAAATCCTTAGCTATCACCCCTTTTGAGTGAGAGTGCGCAGTGACTCTGATGAGCGTAACATATTATTCTCATGGGGTTGATTGTCGGATATGTTATTTGTATTATATTACCTTACTTGAGACCACGTTCACTGAAAAGAGGAACAGATTAAGAATGGATGAGAAATACGATCCGAAAGAAATTGAGTCCAAATGGCAAAAACAGTGGGAGAATTGGGGTTTATTCAAAGTAACAGAGAATCCTGACATCCCTAAATATTATCTTCTTGAAATGTTTCCCTATCCATCGGGAAATATTCATATGGGACATGTTCGCAACTACACGATTGGTGATGTGGTTGCACGGTACAAGCGTGCGCGGGGTTTCAATGTCCTGCACCCTATGGGATGGGACGCATTCGGCATGCCGGCTGAAAATGCGGCTATCGCCAATAACACTCATCCGGCCAAATGGACGTATGCCAATATCAATGCCATGCGATCTCAACTTAATCGTCTGGGATTTAGCTATGATT
>JASFJP010000397.1:0-4861 GCA_050121225.1 Desulfobacterales bacterium | reverse complement strand
AAAGTGTTCGGTAATATAAACAAAATCAAGTTCTATCCAAGTTCCGTACCGTATATTTTAGGTCGCATGCCGCCTTGGATATCGGCCGATACCGTATGTGCCTATTTGGCTAACGACAGGATACTCATTCGAAACTGCAGCAATTTTACAGGGCTTTCAGATCGATTCATCCGTATCTCATTAAAAGGTCCGAAAACCAATCGGATGCTTGCTGAAAAGCTGGTAGCTCAAATAGAAAATTCTGCTGATTTTAATCAACATCCTCAAAAAAAACAAACAGCACGTGCCTGATGCTTTGGTATGAAACATGGTATATATTTCCAGCCGCGTTTGCCCTTGATTTGATATTTGGGGATCGAGAGCACTTTCCCCACCCCGTGCGATGGATGGGAAGAGCCATTGAAGTTCTGGAGCCACGATTCAGGAAAATTCCAACCTCACCAACAAATGCCGGTGCTTTGTTTGCTGCATGCCTCATCGTGAGCACTTGGCTGCTGACTTATCTGTTGCTCGCTGCGGCAGATAGTTTGCATGCGGTGCTAAAAAGCTGCCTTGAAATCATTTTAATCTATTTCTGCATTTCGGTCTTTTCATTGGAAGAGGCCGCCATGAAAATTAAACAATATCTTCAACAAAAAGAGATTGTTAAAGCCAGAGAAAACGTAGCCCTTGTTGTCGGTCGAGACGTGGATAAATATGGCGCAGCAGAAATTGCACGGGCTACGATCGAAACCGTTGCTGAAAACCTGGTTGACGGAGTGATCTCTCCTCTGTTTTTTGCGGCCCTGGGAGGGGCACCGCTTGCAATGGCCTATAAAATGGCAAATACTCTGGATTCTATGGTCGGATATAAAAACGAAACCTACAAAGATTTCGGCAAAGCATCAGCGAAGATAGATGACGTTTTGAACTACATACCCGCACGACTTTCTGTACCAGTGATTGCGGTGGCCGCTCATATTTTATCGGGAATGGGCAAGCGGTCAATGCGAACGGCCGTCACTGAAGGGTCCAATCACTCCAGTCCGAATGCTGGATATCCGGAAGCGGCGTTTGCCGGCGCACTGGCAGTAAAACTGAACGGACCTAACACCTACAATGGAAAACTCGTCGACAAACCCTATATTGGGGTATGTTTCAGTGGAACATCACACCAACACATTAAAAAAGCCTGCGATATAATGATATTGTCGTCACTGCTGTGGTTGCTGATCGTATGGGGAATTGGTGCGGTATTATAATTTTTATGGCTATCCCGAAAGCGCAAGGCAGTTACAACGGCTTTGGGAATAACCCGATTAATTTCTTCTGTTAAGCTAAATATGTAATGTAACCATGACGGATTTACTCAATCGCTATCCCAGGCTTACCAGATCCTTTAAAGGGAAGTATCCTTTCAAAATCGGCACCACGTCCTTTATTTATCCGGATTATTTCATCCCTAATGTGAGGATGCTCGGACCCTACCTGGATGAAATCGAACTATTGCTGTTTGAGAGCGATTCGGTAGATTCGCTGCTATCCAAATCAGTTATTTCCGACCTCATTCAATTGTCAAAAAATTTCAACCTGACCTATAACATTCATCTGCCAACTGACATTTCAATAAGTGACCCCGACCCCAAGAAGCAACAACGTGCGGTTGACATTCTTATTCGGGTTATCGATCAAACGGCTGATTTGTTGCCGTCCACCTGTACGCTTCATGTTCCATATACAAACCTTTCATTTGAAGATAACACGGTTCGAAGATGGCAAAATTTGGTCTGCAACCATCTAAGGAAAATACTGGCAAAGGGTATACCACCAGAGAAACTTGCGCTTGAAAGCTTGGATTATCCAATTGACATATTGGCTGAAATTATTGAAAGATTAAATCTTGTGCTGTGTCTGGATATCGGACATCTCATTGTTCATGGATATGATATTCAATCCATATTCAACAGCTACGCGGAATTAATTTCAATTATACATTTACATGGTGTCGACCACTGCCGAGACCATTTAGCATTGGATCAACTACCGGAGAGACTGCTCCGAACGGTCATTTGGATATTAAAAAACTTTAAAGGAACCGTATCTTTAGAAGTATTTTGTTTCCAACATCTGGATACCTCCCTTAGATTTCTTGATCTTTGCTGGAATGATGACGAAGAGCATATTCGTATCATCTGATTAATTGTGATATACTCAAATAATTTAAGAGGGTTAATGTTTAAGCATCAGAAAGGAAACCGATGTGGAAAAGAATCACAAGGTTCTCATAATGCGTTGTGATGAATACAATCCTGCAAAGATTGCAGGCATTGTTAAAGAGGGGATGCAAGAGCTGAAGGTGGCTCCCTTCGGAAAAATTCTGCTAAAGCCCAATGTGGTTCTCGCGCATCCGGAAATCTTTCCTTATGCATTTACCCGCAAGGAATTTCTCGAGGGCGTTATTGTCGCGACTAAAGAGCGGGCGCAGGATGTCAAAGACATCGCCGTCGGAGAACGTTCGGGTATCACAATACCCACTCGCTTTAACTTCAAACATGCAGGATACCCCGAGGTTATAAAGAAACATAACATTAATGTTTACTATTTCGATGAAGTTAAACAGGTTCCGGTAAAAACACAGGGTTCAAAAGTGCTGCGTAGCCAGCTTTTTGTGCCCAAACCAATTGCGGAATGTGACTTTCTCATAAATTTGCCCAAATTCAAGGCCCATCCTTGGTGTCGATTAACCCTGAGTTTGAAAAATTTCATTGGAATTCAAGATGATCGCCACCGCTTAGTAGATCATAATCAATTTTTGGAACACAAAATTGCCGATCTGCAGACCGTCATCCAGCCCAAATTTATTGCCATTGACGGAATTACAGCCGGACAAAGAATGATGCTGACCCCGACGCCGTTTGCTTTAGGTGCAATTGTTATGGGTACAAATTCTTGCGCTGTGGACACTGTGGGATGTCACATGGTGCATACAGACCCTAAGGAGCTAATCCATTTGCGGTATGCATCCGAAAGAGGTTACGGCCCCATGGACATTGAACAAATTGATGTGGGCGGAGATTTTCCTCTTACACAAGTGCAAGAAAAGACACATAATTTTGGATTTTGCCTGGAGAGAATCGATGATTATTTTGGCGAAGATACGAACTTGTCTTGCACCGTCGGTACATTCCCCGAAAAACATTCTCCGGATTATTGCTGGGGTGGATGCCCCGGTGCCCTGCAGGAGGCGATGCATATCTTCAGAGGATTTTATCCGAACGTTGATAAGCAGATGGGAAAGATTCGGTATGTCATCGGCAAAGTCGACGGCCCGCTGAACTTAGCAAATGATGAGCGCGTTATCTTCGCCGGAAACTGTACCAGTTGGGAAGGCAAAATTGATGGGAGACAGGTAAAAATAACCAACAGCTATAAGACGTCATCGGAAATCGATGAAAATAAGACCAAGTCAAACGATATGCTTTTAAAAATCATGAGCGCTCAAATTCAGGCATTTTTTAATAGATCCTCTCGTTACATCCATGTAAAGGGATGCCCTCTCTCTGTTGCTCAACAGGTCAACCACTTATCGTCAATGGCAAAAATCGGTAACCCTAACTTTGACCCAAGATTGGCCATACAGGCCAACATTTCTTACTACCAGATGCGCTTTCATCGATTCGCAGCGCGCTTTTTGGGCTAGTCTAATCCAGGGGACTCTGCACGATCGAGTTAATCGGAATGGTCAGCCAGAGATTCAGAGTCCTACTGAATTCTGCCATTTGACGTTTAAGCCAGATTTTTTTAAAATACGTTTAAACGGCTGTCAAAAAAAGATTGAATCATTCTATGTCCGGCCTAAGAATACATACCAGCAATCGCACCGAAATTCTGGCAGAGCAGCTGGCACAGCTCGTTCGAACACCACTGGCCTCACCCATCACAGCGGAGATTATCGTCGTACAGAGCCAAGGCATGCAGCGCTGGGTTTCCATGGAACTCGCCCGGCACAACGGGATTTGCGCCAACTGTGACTTTCCATTCCCCAATTCATTTTTGGAAGATATATTTAAACGAATGCTACCGGATATGCCAGAGATTTCGCCGTTTGACCCGGACACCATGATTTTTAGACTTATGGGTGTACTTCCAAAGTGCATTCAGCGCCCCGAATTTAAAAACCTAAAATACTACCTTGAAGGTGATCAGCAGCAACTCAAGCTGTTTCAAATTTCAAATAAAATTGCAGATCTATTTGATCAGTATTTAGTTTTTCGCCCCGAGATGATCTTCGAATGGGAAAAGGGCAACATAGACATTACCTCACCTCACGACTGGCAGGCTGTCCTGTGGTGCGAGTTGGTCCGCGGCAATGAAAAACGGCATCGAGCCCGATTAAGACAAAAACTATTTGAACAAATTAAGCGCCCTGGTTCTAACACGATCGACTTACCCGAGCGCGTTTCGATTTTTGGTATTTCCTATTTGCCTCCCTTTCACCTGCAAGCATTTGCAGAATTATCCAGATTGATTGAGATCAACTTTTTTCTGCTGGATCCCTGTCAGGAATATTGGGCGGATATTGTTTCGAAGCGGGAATTGCTTAAAATTCAGCGAAAAAATCCACGCGTTGCTGAAAATATCGAATGGTATCACTTTGAAGAGGGCAATCGGATTTTGGCGTCCATGGGATCTCTTGGACGTGATTTTTTCAAATTAATCAGTGGATTTGACTGCGAGATCCACGAACATTTCGAAGAACCGGAAGATACTTCTATTCTGACACGTGTACAAGCGGACATTTTACGTTTAATAGACAGAGAATCCCCGGCGAGGTTCGTATCAGATGCCAAGGGATCGTTTGAACCGCAACGTGAGCCCTTGG
>JASFJP010000396.1:0-4875 GCA_050121225.1 Desulfobacterales bacterium | reverse complement strand
AGTTTCTTCGATTTAACAGCTACCTGAATAATCGCCCGCGAAAACCGGGCAAACGCACCCATATTGGTAGTTTTCACCTATTATTGTGCTCTCAATCATTACAGGTTGAAATCTCTCTTATCGTGAATAGAATATAGCTATAAATGATATGACCTGAGCGAACGATAGAAGGTTTAATCATGAGCAATGTACAAGATTACGTTGAAACTGACGAGGAGAGAGAGGAAGGACATGTTGATACCCGTTCTAATAATTTCGAATGTGAAAATAAGGATCCGCATCTGGGATGCGATCTAGGTATTGATGTCCAGGGATAACGAAGCAGCGATAAGCGATAGCACAAATCAGATGTATTACTACCGATAAGGGGCAAGGTAGAAAACGATTGGTTTCTACTTTGCTCTTTCATATTATTTTTGAGTAGCCGAAATATAAGACATACTCAATTTTTTCTTGGTTTTTGACTCAATATGCGCTAACAATCCAGTTGGTTTACTAGGTTGATGGTGTTCAAAAAAGGAGAAAACTCATGGATCTCAAAGAATATTTTGATAACACGAATGGCATTGGTGTACTCTCTACAGCTGACAGCGATGGTAAGGTTGATGCGGCTATCTATGCCAGGCCGCATTTTACGGATGAGGGGACTTTGGCATTCATCATGCGTGACCGGCTCACCCATCATAACCTTCAATCGAACCCTCACGCTTTATTTTTGTTCAAAGAGGATGGACCTGGATACAAAGGTAAACGGTTGTTTTTAACAAAGGTGCGCGAAGAACAGGACACGGAACTGTTGGAATCCTTGCGCCGGAGGCAATATATCAACGAAAAAGATGAAGCCAAATTTTTAGTATTTTTTCAGCTAGATAAAGAATTGCCTCTAATTGGAGGCGGCAAAAAATAGCGCAGTAGACGCACTCTGTATATTTCAATTCTTAGGCAACAACTTAGCCCGATATTCCAAATTTCGTATAACTGCATGCATATGTTGCTATGAAAAACGCCGACGAAATCCAACAGTACATTCGAGACCTTTTTGCAAATCAAAGATTAGCCGTGCTGGCCACAACCAATGAGGGGCAACCCTATACCAGCCTGGTTGCGTTCGTGGCTTCCGATGATTTAAAGCATATTTATTTTGTCACACCAAAAACAACGCGCAAGTTCGCAAACCTAAAAATGGATTGTCGTGTTTCGATTCTTATCAACAGCAGCACCAATCGGGCCTCTGATTTCCATGAAGCACTCTCTGTGACGGTAATTGGTGGTGCTGAAGAAATTAACGCATCCAGTCGAGATAACAACTTGCGGAACTATCTGGCCAAACACCCCTATCTGGAAGACTTCGCTAAATCACCGACTTGCGCCCTTGTGAGGGTGACGGCCAAATCGTATTATCTGGTAAAAAACTTTCAACGCGTAATGGAATTGCACATTACCACATGAAATGGATCATACCGGCTTCAATGGCCAAAGACAAGGACGGTCGACGTATCGGAGGCAAGGGATATTCATTGGCGTCGATGGCCAGGAATGGATTTAATATTCCCGAGACCTTGCTCATCGCCCGAGATCTATACGATGAATTCGTTAGCCTGACCGGTTTACGGGAGCGCATTCTGCTTGAGCTTCACCGGAAGGATTTCAAAGAGATGCGCTGGGAGGAGATCTGGGACTGTGCCACTCGGATACGAAATATGTTTTTGCGAACGCCCCTTCCTCCAACACTTGAAGTAAAACTCAAAGAAGCAGTTAAAACCCATTTTCCCGACAAACCAGTGGTGGTGCGTTCATCTGCACCTGAAGAGGATACCGCTTCGTCATCATTTGCTGGATTACATGAATCCTACGTAAACGTCAGGGGTATGAATGAGATAGTAGAGCATGTCCTTAAGGTGTGGGCATCACTCTGGTCTGATGCTGCTCTGCTTTACCGGCAGGAAATTGGACTAGACGTTGAAAAGAGTTCAATGGCGGTTGTGGTTCAGGAAATTATCGTTGGCGATCGATCCGGGGTGACTTTTTCTGAAAATCCCAATGATGCCAATCAAGGTATAATCGAATCCGTCTACGGTTTAAACCAGGGCCTTGTTGACGGTGCAGTAGAACCCGACCGCTGGATAATGGATCGCAAGAATCGAAAAGTAATTTCGCATTCACCGGCAAAACGCAAACATTGGATTATCCCTTCAGAAAACGGGGTTAAGTTGTCGGATCTACCGGAGACGATATCAAAAGAACCACCGCTCAAAACTGCAGAAGCACATAAAGTTTTCGATCTGGCCCTGAACGCTGAAAATTTTTTCAACGCCCCCCAGGATGTGGAGTGGACATTTAAAAAAAATGATCTGTATGTGCTTCAATCTCGCCCAATTACCACATTATCATCGCAAGCACCCAAGGATAACCGCAGCTGGTATTTGAGTTTGCATCGTAGCTTTGAGAATCTAAAAGTTCTTCGAGAAAATATAGAGCAAAACCTGATACCCGGCATGATTTCAGCGGCCGATCAGATGAGCGCTATCGATTTGATGGCATTGTCGGATACAGAGCTTGCAGAAGAAATAAAACATCGATGGGAAATCAATCACAAATGGGTCAACGTTTACTGGGAAGAGTTCATACCCTTCGCCCACGGCGTACGCCTATTCGGGCAGGTATACAACGACGCGATGCATCCTGAAGACCCCTATGAATTTGTTGATTTGCTCACCCGAACCGAAATGGCCAGTTTAGAAAGAAACCGTATGTTGGAGGATCTGGCAGAACGGATTCGCATGGATCACGTCCTAACGACACAACTTGAAAGCAAAGATTATTCGAAACTTGACGCGGATTTCCTTGCCCAGATCGAATTGTTTATTGAAACATATGGGGATCTCACCTGCTCGGTAACCGGCGCGACCCAGTGCGAGCAGGATGCACAACCCCTATTCAACATTCTGCTTCAAATGGCCGCGCATCAATCCGTCTCGACCAACAAGCGTAAATCGCAACGCATCGATGATCTTAAAGAAAAGTTTCTCAACCGTTTTGAAGGGGAGCAAAAATCAGAATCAGCCGAGCTGCTCGATCTTGCACGCACAAGCTATCAGCTTAGAGATGATGACAACATTTATTTGGGCAGAATCGAATCCCAATTATTGGCCGCGATTCAGGAAGCTCGGCAGCGAATTGACAATCAAAAAATTCGAGCCCAAACCGGCCGCTTTTCCACAACCTTAGTTGATGTGCTGGCAGATTTGGATCACCGCTCTGCAGCGTTAAGTCCTTATGAGACAAAATCCGGACAACCATTCGAGATAAAACCAAGACAACTCATCGGCCAACCGGCGGGTCCCGGTATTGCCAAAGGGACGGCCCGGGTGGTCCAACAGCATTCCGATCTGTCTGCTTTTAAATACGGAGACGTGCTGGTCTGTGATTCGGTCGATCCCAATATGACGTTCGTCATTCCGTTGGCCTCGGCCGTGGTCGAACGCAGAGGGGGCATGCTGATTCACGGGGCCATTATTGCCCGAGAATACGGGTTGCCGTGTGTTACCGGCATACCGGATGCGACTGCAATCATCAAGACAGGAGACCAAATGACCGTAGACGGCTATTTGGGAATCGTCACCATCGGCTCAAGCGATCTTTGAGTTGGATAGGCATCTGAGGTTGAAAATAACCCCTTAGTTGCATAACGTTGGGGATAACAAAGGAGCATACACCTATGGACGACAAAGTAAAGCTGGGAATCAGCATGTGTCTTTTAGGCGAAAGCGTGCGTTGGAATGCCGGGCATAAACTGGACCGTTACCTAACCCAAACGCTCGGGCAATTTGTCGATTATGTCCCGGTTTGTCCCGAAGTCGAAGCCGGCTTTGGTGTGCCAAGAGAGTCTTTTCGCTTAGTGGGTGAACCGGAAAATCCCCGTTTAATAACTTTTAAGAGCAAAGAGGATCACACTGATCGAATGCTCAGCTGGGCGGAAAAACGCGTCAAAGCATTGGAAGAAGAGGATCTGTGCGGATTTATTTTTAAATGTGACTCCCCCAGCAGCGGAATGGTGCGCGTTAAAGTGTACACAGCAAAAGGGGGCGTTGTTAAAAAGGGTGTCGGTATGTTCGCCCGGGTATACATGCAGCACTTTCCACTGATACCTGTCGAAGACGATGGTCGTCTCCATAATCCGCAAATTAGAGAAAATTTCATTGAACGTATTTTTACCTTGAAACGATGGCGAGACAGTGTCGCTGAGAAACCTGGCATGGGAAATCTGGTAGATTTTCATACGCGCAATAAACTCTTGATTCTCTCTCACAGCGAAAAACATTTCAGGCGTATGGGCAAGCTGGTGGCAGACGGCAAGAAAATACCTACTCGAGAACTCAATCTCCAATATGAAACCCTCTTAATGGAAGCACTGGAATTAAAGACTACCGTAAAAAAGAACATGAATGTTCTGCAGCATCTGATGGGATTTTTTAAACAACAACTGACTTCAGATGAAAAGCAAGAGCTACTCGAAATTTTTGATCAATACCGCAATGAATTGGTACCTTTGGTTGTACCCATTACCCTGATCAATCATTATGTGCGTAAATACGATCAACCCTATCTTAAATTGCAAACGTTTCTCAACCCGCATCCGGTCGAACTAAAATTAAGAACCCATGTCTAACTAATTTTTGCCACGTGAATAAATAGTATTTGGTGGGGTTATGATGAGCGTGAATATTCGCCAAGGCAAGCGGATGCCAATGCCGCCTGCACCGATAAACCTCTACCCTAATATTTATTTTGGCAAATATTTGCGATTTCAGGATTGATCTCCAAATCAATATATATTACGACCTAAAATGTTTTCGTTTAGGGTATTCATACAAT
>JASFJP010000395.1:0-4902 GCA_050121225.1 Desulfobacterales bacterium | reverse complement strand
ATGAACCAGGTATGCCCGACTGCCATGATATTTGTCCCCAGCATTGGCGGCCGAAGTCATGTTGAAGTCGAAAATACCAAGTGGGAAGATTGTGAAGCCGGTGCGAATGTGCTGCTGCACGCTATTATACAGTCTGCGAATGAAAAATAAAACGGGCTCTAAAACCTGCCTTTCCGACAATGGGCCGGCACGTTGGCCTATAAAGGCTTGCGAGCTCGGATTGTCGCTCAGGAGGAACCGTTTCTAGGTGCAGTCTTGGGCACTGGGTGGTTCGAGATGAGAAGAACGTATCGGTGATCGATCCACTCGCGGAGCACGATGTGGATCGGTTGTGGAAAGCTGTCCTTGATCTTTAGGTACTCTTTCTCTTTGGTGACGACGTAGACGGGCTTTTTGGAGGCGAACCACTCTGCCAGAGTATCGGGATGTTCTGCCATATCTAAGAAGCGCTCGGTATAGACACCGTAGACGGGTCGGTAGAAACGATACATTTTCAGGTTTTCACCCGGACTCAGGTAGCGCTGGACCTCGATACAAAAAGGCTTTGCCGAATCGTTCTCATTTTTCTTCGCAACAACAGGCCCGACACCATAGGCGACCGACAACACCATGATCAAAAAGATGGTCAAAATAGACAGCATGCGCTGACCTCGATGAAAAAACATGAACGCCACCGGGGCGCCGCAGAGAAATAAAAGAGAAATCGGCAGAAGAATGAGTAACCAATCAGTGGAGAAAATTGCGCCATAGATAAACAAAGCGACACCAGCGGCCATCAGGAGACTCAACAAAAAGAAGAGCGGCCAACGGACAAGACGCCGCCAAAACAGGGATTCGCCCCACGCCCGCAAGCCGCGGTCGATTACGTAGCCCACCAGCAGGGCCATTGCAGGAAATATCGGTAGGAGGTATTCGCTGCGCTTCGTTTTCGATAGGGAGAAGAAGATGAAGAGGCCGACTACCCACACGAAGAGAAAAAGCAGTTGTTTTTTATCCGTCTTGGTTCGTTGCGAGAAACAAAGATAGAGCGCGCCGGGAAGGAAGAAGAACCATGGGAGAAAATAGGGCGGCGTGGTGCTCAGGTAGTAGTAAAAGGGACGGACATGAGCCCACTCTTTGAAATACCGGCTGAAGTTGGTGACAACGAGCAGATTTTGAGCATACCCCCCCCGCAGACTCACCGTGACGTACCAGGGGGCGACAATCGCCAGATAGATCAGGATGCCCCAGCCGATTTTCAGCTGCAAAATATGTTTGAGGTCGCGCACGGCGATCAAATACAGGCCAATAACAATCACCGGCATGGCGACGTTCACCAGTCCCATGTTGAGAGTGCCAAGACCTGTAGGGACATACATGAGGAGGTACGCCAAGGGCCGTTTGCGATCATTCGTATAGCCCCAGTAGAATAGCCCGAGGGTGGCCGTCAGGAGCACTGCGGAAATCATGTTGATCTGAATCCAGCGGCCGAACTCGATGTAGAGAGGCGTCGTACCGAGGATCAACGCGGAGAGCAGCCCGGAGCGATAGCCGAACATCGTCCGGCCAAGGTAATAGAGTATCAGAAGTCCAGCCGTAGCTGCGATCGCCGATGGCAGGCGGCTTGTGTATTCTGTAACCTTGCCGTTTACAGCGGCGAAGGCGCTGCCGATCCAGTTGAAAAGCGGCGGCTTGATGCTGTAGGGTCGACCGTTTGCTGTCGGGTAAATCCAGTGGCCGTCGAGAACCATTTCGCGATTAACCTGGACGTACTCATCCTCGTCAGGTGACCAGATGTCTCGATCACCGAGCTTGTGAAAGAAGAGCGGGTAGCTCAACAGCAAAAGCAGCAGAACAATCCACTTCTCATAGCGGCGGCAGAACCTGTCAGTCACCTCCATGGCCGTCATTTCCTCGCGCACCAGAATACTTCTCATTTAGAATCTTTTCAAGAATTCTTGTTCTCTACACAGCATGGCGCCGCGATTCAATACATCCTATTTGCGGCGCAGCTTTAATACGAAACGTCGGATATGCTGAAATACTTCAACGATCGGCACCGTTCGTTCTCTAGCTGTCTGCACAAAAAGATACAGTCCGATGATGCCGACAATAACAGTCGGCAGATACATCCCCACAGCCGGATGAACAGCTCCGGTTTCGCCGAAAATAATTGCTGCCGATAATAACATATAATAAAGAAAAAAGAAGAAAAGACCCAGTATCAAACCAAATGATGCTTTCGCGGACTTTGACTGGATGCCTAACGGCATCGCCAAAAGTCCAAGCGCAAAGCATGCCACCGGGAATGCAAATTTGCGGTGCAGAATTATCTGAGCCTTCCAGTAGTCTTCGTCTTTAGTTGGATAATCCTTTATGAATTTGCGAAGTTCTGAAAATTGCATTTCGTCCGGATCTTTTTCTTTGTCCTCAAATTTGGTAAATTCTTTATTTAGATCAAGACTCACATTGTAGGTGTCAAAACGGATTGCATTCGCCGAGCGTTCCTTTAAATTGGTCTGATGAATGGTTCCATTGAATAGTTGTAAATGAAAGCGGTGTTTATCCGGTTCACTTATGAGCCTGCCTTCCGGCGCCACGACGGTGCTGACCATATTGGGTTGTCTTTTATCCTCAATAAAGATGTCGATGATCTTTTTGTTCTTTAAGTCGACTTTGTTGACGTAAAGCATGACATCATCAAAGCTGTCATTGAAGGTTCTTTCCTTTAAACCGATATCAACATTAGACGCCGCCACCTGCAGAGCCAATTTCTCAATTGAAACGTTGCTCCACGGTACGACGAATAACGTCAAATAATTTGTAATGAGAAAGCTGATAAAACTAAAAAACAACACCGGCGGAAATAAACCGTATATACTTGCGCCGCCTGATTTCAGTGCGATGATTTCATTGTCATTGGATAAGCGCAAATATGTCAACAAGATCGTCATCATCGTAGACATGGGAATGACGAATATTAAAAAATAAGGGGAGGCATAGATGATCATCAGGATTACCACCCACAGACTGATACTGTAATTCACCACCCAATTAGCGATCTTGGTCATCTCCATCATTACGAAAATGAAGGTAAAAAACAGCAGATTAATTGCAAACGGCGGCAGCATTTCTTTGAAAATGTATCGATTTAGAATCGTATTGATCTTCATTCTCTCTCGGCTCCGAACCCAAACCATATAAACAAGACTTTTTTCACTTTAAAGTATTGCAAAAACCGAATTGTGAGTCAAGCTGGGAGGCTACGTGATGTCTTGCGGAAGGCATATCCAAAGTAATTGAGGGGCGGGGAGTTTTTTCGATTTAACCGCTACAGGCATAATCGGTCGCGAAACGCGGGCCAGAATCGAACCGCAATATATCTTTGAATTCCCGATGCGTCTATGATATCCGAATCATACAAGTCAAAATTCCAAGGATTATCGTATTAGACAGTAGCAACCAGAACACTCTGAAATCGGTTTTAACTTGGAATGTACCTTAAGCATTTCTATTTCCAATGTCAAAATGCTCAAAGAAAACCTCAAAAGATCAAAATTATTTTTGGAGAAACATTTAAATAAATATTTCCCATCAGTGCGCGGCCCGGTTTTGCTGATCGTCGTTCCAGCCTTTTTTGTGGTCATTTTCTATTTTTACAGCATCGTTGCTGAAGTTTTCATTGAAAAATACCATCAGTCTGCGATCGATTATGAACTTCGATTAGCTGCCTTGAAGGAAGATCTTCCCTTGCATGCTGTGTTCAACTATGTCTCGGACCAAAACGAGGCAGAAGATTTTGTCCTTGTGCGGTATGCCTTAATACCTGCTCGCCCGGTGAGGGGTATGAAACCCAAGCAGGACTATCTGGTCGTCCAATATCTAGACACAGATACGATTCCAGAATTTGATAGTTATTTTTTGAAAAGGGACTATGGAAATGGTGTTATGCTTTTTCAAAGGAGTCGGTAATTAATGGACATATTGGCGTTAATCTCACCTCTTGTCATTGGCGCTGCGATAATTGTAATCCTATTGCCGGAAAATAGCCTCAGAGGCATATGGCTGATTTTAACCGTCTCATTGGGAGCGGGCATCGGTTTAGGTATCACATCCTCCACGATATTTGTCTGGTTGGGTATGATCGGATTCCCCAATATGGGTTATTTTAGAGCAGAGTTGAGCTTAGCGCTGATTTTAAGCCTGTTGGCCTTCTATCGCTTCCAGCATTCACGTCACGGTAACCCCAAGGATCCCGGCTTAAATTGTGGGGCGAATTGCGCTAGCATCCGGTGGTTAAAACGAATTTTTGTCATCTTGCTGGTTGTTTCCGTGGTTTCGTTTGTAATAAAAGCCGTGTTTAATAATCCACACGGTATCTTTGATGCCTGGACGGGTTGGAATTATCGCGCACGGTGGATGTTCAAAGGCGGTGATCAATGGATGTTTGCCTTTGCTCGTGTTTCCATGGGTGATTCTCCAGATTACCCTCTGTTACTCACCGGTTCCATTTTTCGCATGTGGAAAATCCTCGAGAAAGATTATGTTGCTGTTCCAATTATACTTGCGACAATGTTTACTTTTGGATCGATTCTCATGCTCTTTTTTTCTGTTGCTGAGCTTCGAGGTAAAAATCAGGGTTATCTTGCCGCCATGTTTATGTTTATATCGACTCAGTTCTTTAATGTCGGTTCCTATCAATATGCTGACGTTCCATTG
Organism: Desulfobacterales bacterium; assembly: GCA_050121225.1. GTDB lineage: Bacteria > Desulfobacterota > Desulfobacteria > Desulfobacterales > JAFDCJ01 > JAFDCJ01. The sequence goes on along the minus strand of JASFJP010000395.1, from coordinate 204 downwards.
GCATTCTTTATTCTGGTCACCCTTATCCTGATGAGCCTGCAAGATAATTGCCCAAAGCTGTCAGTCAGAATCGCTTTTTTAACCGGGCTGGCAGCCTCGTGTGCGGCTTGGACCAAGAATGAAGGCTCGCTGTTTCTGGTACTCGTTGGTTTGGTTCGATTTATAGGACAACCGGGCAAAACTGATGGATCAGAATTAATAAAA
>JASFJP010000394.1:0-4903 GCA_050121225.1 Desulfobacterales bacterium | reverse complement strand
TGAACAACACGCCATAGGAAAAATAGGTGCCGATACCCACGGCCTGGATGCAGAAACACGAGGCCGCAATCACATGACCATATAGATACTTACCTTTTGGATCCTTACCCATAAGCAGAATTCCTCAACCGAAAAAGTGTTTGCAAAGGCAGTCGCGCATTTAAATGCCAATGTCTTGTATTACAAGATTGGTCAAAATAACAGAAAAATATTCTACCCTTAAATGTTTTGCTGCTTAATTCTTTGTGTTCTTCGAGCTCTTCGTGGTTAATATCCCTTTTCGACTCGCTGTCCACTGATATTCTCCGACAAATCGAACGGTGACCATGGTCGCTCCAGATTTTGTACTGAGTGAAATTCATCGACGTGCCTTTGGAAAAGATGGAAAACCCTTGGGGTCGAGCCCGATGCAGGAAGAAAAAATCATGACAGCCGAGGAGTGTTCGTCGCAAATTGTAAAGGCAATGGAGAATCGAGATCGTCTATCAATTCTGTCCTTTAGAGGAAAAGCAGGCCGTTGGGTCAAATTGATTGCGCCGGGCCTGATAGATCGGGTAGCTTTAAAAGCAATTCGAGACGCTAAATAGCGAAGATTATCCAATCGTTTCGTTTTCTTGCAATCCATTCATAATGTTTTCAACAAATTAAAGGGCAAATCAAACTTCGAAATAAATATAATATCAACTTTCTCGGAGGCTATCAGAGTACGGATAAATTTTAGCTTGTGCAATCCTCCTACTCTCTGATAAAGCCTTTCTGACATAGTAGGAGAGGCATTGGAGATGTTCAAAGGTAGGAATGAGATGGTGGACTATGAATAGAACTCGTACGTTTTTCCTGATGGTATTGCTGACTACCCTCTTTGTTGTTATCGGCGGTGCTGTGGGAGGGGGCGAAGGGGCTGTCATGGCCTTTCTTTTCGCGGCCGCAATGAACTTTTTCTCATACTGGTTCAGCGACAAAATGATCCTGAAGCGCTACGCGGCTTCGCAGGTCGGACCTGAGGATCAGTCACGCCTGTATGGAATTGTATCTGAATTAGCCCGAAAGGCCGGATTGCCTATGCCAAAGGTTTTCGTCATTCCCGAACAAAATCCGAATGCATTTGCAACCGGTCGCAATCCCGAACACGCAGCCGTTGCAGCGACAGAGGGAATATTAAATATTCTTGATGATGATGAACTGGCGGGAGTCATGGGACATGAACTGGCACACGTGAAGCATCGAGACATACTCACTGGTACTATCGCTGCAACATTTGCAGGGGCTATTGCCATGCTTGGCCAGTTTGCCCGCTTTGGTGTGGGGAGTCAAAATAGGCGGAGCAATCCTCTGGGAACAATACTTATTATGATCGGAGCACCTCTTGGTGCCATGTTAATTCGTATGGCTGTTTCCCGTGTGAGGGAATATGCCGCAGATGAAGGAGGGGCTGAAATAAGCAGGAAGCCTTTGGCGCTTGCAAGCGCTCTTGGTAAACTCCGCCGGGGTGCTCAGGCAGTTCCCCTAACAAGGGGGAATCCCGCACATTCTCATATGTTCATCATGAACCCCTTCTTTGGTGGTTTGCAAAGGTTGTTTTCAACTCATCCGCCTGTGGAAGAGCGGATCAGGCGCTTACGGCTTCTCGCTGAGAAAGAAGATCATTTGCTGTGAGGAGTATCGCGGCTTCATTACTCGATGGAAAACTGCAAAGGGTCGAGCAACATGGGCACAACTCAAAAAGGAGGCCATCAAGAGACTATTTGACTTGGTGAAAGAAAACAGAACTTGTACCGCAAGCGATGATCAACGTGCCCAAGGCGGACGGTCAGTTTTTAATGGACTGCCGTCCATCGCTCAAAAGATAGATAACATTAAGGAACGAATCGCGAACTCTCTCCAAGCCCTTATTTGCCAGGTCGGCATCGGATGTTTTAGTGAAGGAAGCCCGTTCGAAGAGTGGAAGTCCGATGTTGATCCTGAGGACTATTTTGAGTCAACCCTCACTACACTTAGAAATCCAGCACAACGGCCGTCTTAACTTCGCAGATCTTGCTGACAGCCTTCCCAGACCAAAAGATCCTCAGCCCACCGACCGTCCTCCGCCACGGATGCTGGTACAGCATGCTGCGATTGTTGACGGCAGTTTCACCTTCAGCGATCGATCCGATCCCACTCCGGCTGCAGCGACATTTTCACCCCTTAATATCGAGTTTAATGAGATATCAACCCTTCCGGAACACAAAGGTCCTTACACCGTTAGAGCCGCTCTTCCCGGCGGCGGCAAGGTTAGTTGGCGAGGTGAAATATCCTTATACCCTATCTTTTCCGAAGGCGAGCTAAGCATGGCTGGTTTTAAACTGGCCACAGCCTGGAAGTTCGCTCAGGACAAATTGAAACTTGCCGAACCTGCGGGTGAGATGGATGTCAGCACCCACTATCGATTCGATTATCAAAAGGGTATCCCCTCTTTGGTTTTAAAGGGTGCTATGTTAGCACTAAAGGCGTTTATACTCACCGAAAAATGGAAAAATGCGCCTTTGCTTGTTTTGGAAGCAGTTGAAGTCAGTGATCTGCGTTTCGATCTTTAAACACGAGACCTTATGGTTCCGAGCATTGTCGTGCGTGACGGTAAGGTCGCAGTATCGGTGGATGAAAAGGGGGTGTTCGACTGGCAGAAGCTCGTTACGCTTCGTGAGCCTTCAGACCTATCTACAACAGCCCCTGAAGCTTCCACACCTGAGAGTCAGCCATGGCATCTAAAAACAGGATCTGTAAAGGTCGTAAATGTCGCGCTGGATTATACAGACCGCAGCCGCGCTGCTCCCCTGGCGCTCGTCGTCGGCGGGCTTAATATTTAATTGAATGCATCCGCAGAAGTCGATTCCGGATCTGTAAAGGCGATTGTGGATGGTCTGAAGGTGAAACTGAACCACATCGCGTTTTCGGAAGCAGGTAACGACAATCCACTTTTATCACTAGATGCGCTCGGGCTGAATGACGGCCATATCGATATCGGTAGTCGTGCAATAACGATCACGCAAGTGGAGGCTATCGGCGGTGGAACGAACGTGGTACGCGACAAAGACGGGCGGATCCAGCTGCTTAAGATGCTGGATCCCGGCGATAAAGGCAAGCTGAAACGCGAAATCGCCGAGACCGGCTCAAAAGCACGGGCCGAGGGCAAGCCCTGGTCGCTAAGCCTTGGTACGTTTGATTTAATTGATTTCCAGGTGGGCCTACAAGACCTTACCTTTGTTCCGGAAATTGTTTATAATCTGAGAGATATCCGTGCTTCGTTTGAAAATCTCACCAACGATGAAAAGACACCGATTGCCTTTAATACTTCACTCAAGGTGGTCCAGGGTGGAAGTGCCAGTCTGAGTGGCCAGGTCAGTCAAATCGGCGACTATGCCGACGTACGCGTGAAATTAACGGGAGTAAATATCAAGCCGCTTCATCCGGCTGTAACCAAGTTCACATCTCTTGCGCTCGATTCTGGAAATGTATCTGCATCGACCCAGGTGAGCTATCGCGCCTCTAAACCCGGTCCGAAGTTGCGTGCCAACGGCTCTGTGAACCTTAACGAACTCAGACTGAATGAGGCTGACACCAGTGAACGATTCCTTGAATGGAAAGAGATGTCTGCGAATGGAATAATGTTTGAGCTGTCGCCCAATCGTCTGCAGGTCGAGGAGTTGAGACTACTGGAACCTGGTGCAAAGGTGGTGATCTTTAAAAACCGCAGCGTAAATCTGGCCAAGGTGCTAAAGCTTCCGGGTGCACCAAACACCGGGACAAAACTACCATCGGCACAAACTTCGACCTCGACCGTTGAGCCGCAAGAAAACCAAACACTTTTTCCGGTGAACATCGATCGGGTTGGCGTGGAAAAAGGCGTGGTTGATTTTGCTGACTTCAGCCTGGTACTGCCTTTCGCTACCCAGGTGACTGATTTTAATGGAGGTATTTCGGGCATCTCTACTAAACCGATGAGCCGCGCCTCGCTCAAGTTTGACGGCCGCGTAGACAAATATGGCCTCTCTGCAGTGGAGGGTCGTTTCGACCCTAAGATGGATAGTGAAGCGTTGCGTACTAAGCGTACACGGTATGCTCTTGCTGAACAGATGGGCGTTAAGCTTTCTCCTGAAGAGGAACCGGGGCCGATCGCATTCGACAGTGTAAAGACGCAAAAAACTCTGGAAAAGCTATTGGAAATGCGCAGTGGAGACACCGCCATTGCCGACTTCAAAACACAGTACGAAAAAGCGACCGGTAAAAAGGCCAAACGGACGAATTTCGCCATGGCGGCTATCGGTTGGGCAAGTTCCGATACCGCCTTTTACCAAGCGATGTTCAAAGAGCTTGTAAAACTGGAGCCGCTCACCGAGAATGACCTTAAGGAACTCGCTCTGAGTCGTTCGGAAGGAATCATAAAGGAGCTAAAGGCGAACGCCGGATTGGATGACACACGAGTGACTGTCGGGACCCCCGGGCCATCGGAGAAAGTCTCGACTAAGACCGTTAATACTCAGCTCACACTTGACGTCATCAAGCCATCGGCCTAGATATGTGTTTCGAATTAATTTGGTGATAATCGAGCCAGATTTTTGATGCTTCAGATACTTTCGTAATTTACCTTCTTTTCGTTTAAAAGGTTCGATGTAGGCCGAATGCCATAGGTAAATCTATGATATCTCAAATAAAGCGCAATTGAACCTCAATTACCGATTGCTACCCAAGCTTCCGATAATAAATGGAATACTGAGATATCCGAATCGTATAGGAATAAATCTCGTTAAAATTGATAGTTTACTTTCTGGTAAGATATCAGATTTCTAAAAGCGCCAAATTTTCATCAAATTCGTTAAATATCACAAGTTCCCAGTGACCTTTGACTATCTCAATATATCAGTAGTTG
>JASFJP010000393.1:0-4915 GCA_050121225.1 Desulfobacterales bacterium | reverse complement strand
CGTCAGGTACGCATGCACCTGTGGAAGTCGGCAACCTAGCGCTGGTGCATGCGTACCTGACGTTTGTTAGCCGTTCGTCCATGGAGGTTGGCATAGAGCTCGATGCCGAGTCGCTGATCACCGGTGAGAGATATCGCGCCAATACGGCCTATCTGATTATGGTTAGCATCGATGACGACGGAAAACCTACCCCAGTGCCTCCTCTGCTTGTTAGCACCGAAGAGCAGCAACGGCGCTTTGAGGAAGGCAAGGCCAGGTATGAGGCTTTCAAGAGGGCCAAAAAATAGAACCTCAAATGACCGTAAATAATTCGCTTATCAAAGGTAGTACCAGGGTGACATTTTAGCCCTTTTAAAAACTTGATTGAAAAAAGGAGGACGGTATGTTTGATTTGTTGATCCAAAATGCTCGCATTTGCGACGGAACCGACAAACCCGCCTGGATTGGTACTTTAGGGGTTGAGGGAGATCGCATAACGTATATCGGGCAGGAGAGCGGTCAGGCTGCCCAGCGCAAAATTGATGCCGACGGATTGGTTTTGGCCCCCGGCTTTATCGATCCCCACACCCACTATGATGCCCAGGTGGCTTGGGACCCGCTTTTAACCTGCTCACCATGGCACGGCGTGACCACGGTGGTGATGGGAAATTGCGGAGTGGGCGTCGCTCCGGTTAAACCGGAATCACGTGACATTTTGTTGTATGATTTGGTCAATATCGAAGATCTTTCCTTCGATGTCATGAATGCCGGTGTTGACTGGCATTGGGAAAGCTTCGGCGAATACCTTAATGTGATCGACCAGGGTGGTTTAGGCATTAATGTCGCGGGCTTGGTGGCCTTTACGCCGCTGCGCCATTATGTGATGGGTGAAGCCGCTTTTGAGCGTCAGGCCACTCCGGAAGAAATTGAGAAGATGCATCGCTTGATGCAAGAGGCCATGGACCAGGGGGCTTTTGGTTTTTCTACCTCTTACATGTTCAGACACCTCGGCTACCAGGGCCGACCACTGGCGTGCCGCAACGCCAGCAAGGAAGAATTGATCGGATTATGCCGTGCGTTGCGCAACACGGGGCGCGGAGCCATCCAGATTGTGCTGAACTCCGGCGGCTACAGCTTGATCAAAGATGAGGATGTCGACCTATTGAGTTTGTTGACGAATGAAAGTGGTCGTCCGGTCACCTGGCTGGCACTGTTTGCCCGTACCGGGGAACCTGATTTTCACAAAAAAACCATTGACAAAATGAGCTTGTTGCTGGATCGAGCGATTCCTCAGGTGACACCGCGCCCCATGTTATTGCAGGATACGCTGCAAAATCCATTCGAGTTTGCCTCGCTGGACTGTTGGCAACCCGCTATTAATCGATCTGTGGAAGAGCAAATTTCCCTGTATAAACAGGCCGACTTCCGTGCCGCCTTTTTAGAAGACCTGGAGGGCGATGAGCGCGATGAAGTCTGGGAACGGATCCGGGTGCAGGACGTCACCCATCCTGAACTTGAACACTACCGGAACCGAACGATTATGGAAATTGCTGATGCCGAGGGCAAGAAACCTCTGGATGTCTATTTGGACATCGGAATTGCGGATAATTTGAGCACCCGGTTTCAGGTTCAAGCCTTCAATTATGACATGGACGGTGTCGAACGTCTGGTGACCGAAGATAAATTTATGATTGGCCTGGGGGATGGCGGGGCCCATGTCCAAATGTTATGCGATGCAGGTTATGCAACAGCCCTTTTGGAAATATGGGTTCGCCAACGCAAAGCGCTGACATTGGAAAAGGCAGTACAGAAACTGACCTCCGTTCCGGCGACTCTGTATGGCATCCCCGAGCGTGGATTTCTAGCTCCGGGTAAGGTAGCCGATTTAGTGCTATTTGATCCCGAAAAAGTGTCATCAAAAATTCCGGAATACGTCAGTGACTTTCCACTCAACAGCCGGCGGTTGGTTGCTAAAGCCGAGGGTATCGTGGCAACGTTTGTAGCCGGCAAACAGCTTTACGACAACGGCACCCACACTGGAGCGATGCCGGGTCGCGTGTTGCGGAGTTATGAGCAAAAATAAATGATTAACCCATATAGTCTTGCAGCTCAAGTCAATAAACACTTATTTGTGAAACAGACCTTAACTTGGTAATGTTCGTCGATCTTTTCCTGGTCATATGTTGACCATTCGCGACTGACGTTATCTCTAATTTCGATCCCACAAAAATCAAAGGAGGAAAAAGAATGGAAATCAAAGGGTGTACGGCTGTTGTTACTGGAGGCGCCTCTGGTTTAGGAGAGGCAACCGTTAAAAGGTTGGTAAAAGATGGGGCTAAGGCGGCCATTCTTGATTTGCAAGAAGACAGAGGTCTCCGGATCGCTTCTGAGTTGGGGGATGCGGTCATATTCTGCAAAACAGATATCACCGACGAAAAAAGCGTTCAAGAGGCTATAGACAAGACCATGGATTCTTTCGGGGCAATACACTTTGCCATCAATTGTGCCGGTGTGGCTTTCCCCGCTAAAGTCCTTTCCAAACGAGGGCCCATCCCTATTGAACAATTTAACCAGGTCGTCCAAATTAATCTCGTTGGAACCATGATTGTGATCAAACTTGCTGCCGAAAAGATGGTGGCAAATACACCCAACGATGATGGCGAAAAGGGTGTGGTAATCAACACGGCGTCTGCTGCTGCCTATGATGGTCAGATCGGCCAGGCAGCCTACAGTGCGTCTAAAGCTGCGGTTGTGGGTATGACGTTGCCTATCGCCCGTGAGTTTGCAGATTATGGTATTAGAGTGGTAACAATTGCTCCGGGCTTATTCGAAACCCCCATGCTGGCAGGGCTTCCCGACAAAGCAAAAGCATCGTTAATTCAGCAGGTCCCATTCCCCAAACGGTTAGGCAAACCATCCGAATTTGCCCAGATGGCAAAGCATATCATCGAAAATCCGGTGTTGAATGGAGAAACCATACGGCTCGACCAGGCGATCAGAATGGCCGCCAGGTAATATCGGTAATGGATTGAATCGGTGGAACGGGCTCACGGTGGCGCTATTCGGATTTGGCCGGTTGAGCTCGTCATTGAAAAGTTTTGTTTTATCCCCATGGTTGCATAAACAACATGACATAGAATAGCTAATAATTTGTAATTATAACCAATAGTCTATCGAGAGCACCACTATTAAGATATCACCCGTATTGAATTCGAAGGCTAAGGTCGATTTTGCCATGTTGTTTACCCTTAAAACAACGCGGAAAGCCGGAGGACTTCAGATCCTGCGTTGTCAAGGGATCGCGGTCCCGCAGGACATTTTCACCCTTGACACCTGTATTCTAAAGTCCCCCGGCTTTTGCATCGCTGGGCTAAGGTAACTTTTCCGATAGTCAACCTCACATGATGGGTTTGATCGCGCTGATAAAGCAACCACCGCTGCCGCTGCTGTTTCCGTCGGAATTATTTTGATTTGTCTGAGAATCGGTTGAATCGGAACCGGCAGGATTCGCTTGCGAAATGTTTTCTCCATCACCAGACTGTTCTGTAGGACCAATGTATCCGTCACTTAGGGCGACATTGTCAAACCATACGACATTAGCTTTGGGATTATTATGGATATAAACCCCGAGGGTTATTCGTTTCAATTTGAGGTCATTGGTTGTACGCCAATTAAACCCCTTTAAATGCATATAAAGCTGGCCGTCTATCCAGGCAGCCATTTCCCCGTTACCTTGCCCTGCATCATTGGATTTGATCATTATTTCCATGCAGTACCAACGATCTCTTTCAGGCATGAAGGGAGGATTCGGGTGGAAGCTGTTGCCCCAGTAATGGATGTCCGGTATGCCATCGCCATTGTCATCATAAATATCCGGCTGCATTTCGTGCCAGTAGGTATAAAACTGCATTCTGCCGGGAGGTGGTAGGCTTTCCCAGTTACTCCATGGTTCAAAACCGGTGCCGAACCGATCATCTCCTTCTGGTTTGATCCCGGCTTTTCCCATTTCGCCCCATTTATTGTCTCCCTTGACGGCGTAAAGACTGCAAAAGTGCATGCCCCAACCCTGGTTGAAATTGTCTGCAAATTTACAGTAAAAACGGTAGTAAACCTTATCATATCCGGGATGGAACCAGTATTTAATGCTCGAGGTTGAAGAGTCATCATTTTCATATTGGGCTAAACACCTTAATGCATGATTTCCAGTATGTGCCTGACTGGGATCTCGAACGACTTCAGGAGGTCCCCAGGCGTCAAACCACTCGTTGAAATTACCCTTTTCGAAATCTTCGTTGAAAAATAATGTTCCTCCCTCTTCTAATATTGCCAATGCCTGCGGATCATTAAGAGTTTCGGTGGTGACATCTTCAACAGAGAGCGCCATTCCGGGAATCAAACCGAGAAGCAGGGAAACGGCAAGAATTGTACACGTAAGTTGGAAAAATATTCTATTTTTTGCACAGATCATATTTCACACTCGTTTTTGACGGAGAGTTAGGCCTGCGTGACAGCCAGATATTTTTAAGTTCTCTCAAACCAAGATGTATTTCGTTGGACGTATGATTTTCTGAGCTGCAAAAATTATGCAAAAAAGAAATGAATTATAACTAACTGGTATTAAATATCATTTTGTCCAAATATCGATCTCGGGATATTAAACTGTGCAATTTAGGAGACACTTGTGTCACATTTTGGGGACGAGTATCCACCCTATCGATCGTACTAAAGATGTTTGAGAGGAACGTAATAGGCGAGATACAGGCGCCCTGCTCTGAGTCAGGTGAGTTTTCATTCTCAGGTCAAAACAACCTCAGGTCAGGTGCCAATTTCTGATTCACGTTTTCGGAGAGATTTTCGTTTTTGGTGTTATATTAGGCCGGGCGTTCTATTCTTTATTAAGAAAATATCGGTAGATTAAAAATGGTACCGGTTGCTC
>JASFJP010000392.1:0-4918 GCA_050121225.1 Desulfobacterales bacterium | reverse complement strand
GGTTTTGGCCAACTCGGCGGTTCGTTCAGCAACCAAGTCTTCAAGATGATCATGGTAGGTTCTCAGTTCTCTTTCTGCCCTTTTCTGGGCGCTGATATCACGCAAAGTCACGATGTTACCGGCCGGATTGCCTTCCCGGTCGTAATACAGGGTGGAGCTCAGCTGAACATCAAGAACCCGGCCGTCTTTGGTCGATCGTTTGGTTTCAAAAAGATGAATTTTTTGCCCGCTCAACATGTTTGCAATCGCCTCTTGTGTCTCCGGCCAGTTCTCCTTGGGAACAAAATCGATTTGTTTGCCGAGCAAATCATCGCCGGCAAAACCGAAGGTCTGCTCAAAAGCTGGATTCACATAGGTAGCCTTTCCATCGATATTATAAACGACTATGGGATCCGGTGAGGACTTCAAAAGAAGGCGGTAGCGCTGCTCACTTTCCCTGAGCGTTGCCTCGGTGCGCTTTCTTTCAGCGAGTTCGCGTCGAACATCCGCATATAGTTTTGCTTTGTCTAATGCCACCAATGATAGCTCCGCGAAGCGTCCCAGGACGGCAATATCTTCAGTTTCAAATTTTTCCCCAGGTTCCACGCTGGCAAGCCCGATTACACCGTAAACTCGCTTTTTATCTTTGAGCGGAATCCCCACAACGGAATGCAATTCATCAAGAGACCTATCCCGCAGACGCCCTTTCCAGGATCGGTAATCATCCACCAAGAGAGGCCTTTCGTCCTCCCACACTTTACCCCCAATCCCCTGACCTCGCTGTACCCGCAGACCGAGCTGGCTTTTAAAAAAACCCATACCGACCCGCATCTGCATTTCATTCTCGTCGGATTCGACCAGGTAGATATAACCATGTTCGGTGCCGGATAGCCTCGCCGCCCGATGAAGGATGGCTTCAAGCAGCTCTTCTTTGTCCAGACGGTCAATCAACCCCAAGGATGTTTCATGTAAAGCGGTTAAATACTCATTTTGTCGACGCAGTGCGACCTCGGTATGTTTAAGATGGGACATCTCTTTTTCAAGCTCCTGAATAAATGATGTCAGTTGTACAATATTGCGTTTATCGGCTTGCGAATCCAACACGCGGATACTCCTTCGGAAGAATGAATGTCATTCGTCACCCGTCAATCTTCAATCGACACTCCCTTCGGCTTCCAGCCGAACGGTCAGATCCCTCAAGTGCCTCCGTCAAATCCAATCGTAACGTTTTGACCCTCCACGACGACGGGCACCTTACGTACGCCCTTTGAATACATCAGCATGTTTTCGAGATGGTCGGGTTCGGTGACTACATTACGGTATTCCACTTGCCGTTTTTCTTTGGCATAGGCTTCCCGAGCTGCCCTGGTGTAAGGTCACGCATCCTTGCCAAAAATCAATATTTTTTCTGCCATAATCATGCCCTCCGGATCTTTTTCAATCTGGTGCTTCGTCAAAAATTGTAACTTCCGCCTCTTTTTGAAATTTGAAACGCTCAGTTTAGGTTCCAATAGGGGTAAACAAACAGCGTTGATTTTAATAAGGTATTCTTGCCCTGTCAATTATTAAGAATTGACAAACAATTACGATATGAGAGATACTCAAAAATTTAATAATATTGAATGTGCATGATGGTATTAAACAACGAAATAAGCAGAGACGTCATTGTCAAAAACGAACTTGGCCTGCATGCCCGTTCAGCCGCCCAGATAAACAGCCTCGTACAAAACGCCAGGGCCAAGATTTGGATACAGAAGGGCAAAGATAGGGCTGACGCATCAAGTATCCTGGAGATACTCACCCTGGCTTGTGAGCGGGGTACGATGATAACGGTTACAATTGAAAATCCATCGGACCTAGAAATTCTGAACGCTATAATCGATCTGGTAGAGCATGGGTTTGGGGAATAAACCAAGATGTCGCAAACAACGGAACTTGAAATAGTACTCAAAGGAATCAATGCCTCCCCGGGTATCTGCATCGGAAAGACCTACGTTGTGGATAAAGGGGGGGTAGATGTCATAGAAAAGTATTATGTTCAAGACGAAAAACTTAAAAAGGAAATCAATCGTTTCAAAGCCGCTGTAAAAAAATCCAAAGACGAGCTGCGAACAATTATCGATGATAGTCCCGACGAATTAAAAAAAGCCCATATACTTGAAACCCATATGGTCCTGCTGAAAGACAAAATGCTCTATGGAAAAACGATTGATTCGATAAAAAATGAAAATGTAAATGCCGAATGGGCCTTAAAAAAAGTGGTGTCTAGCTTGAACGCGATCTTTCAGAACATGGCCGACCCATATTTAAGAGAGCGCAGCGCAGATATCATGCACGTATCCGACCGTATTATGCATAATCTGGTGGGGGTCGAAAGAGAACGTATCGCCGACATAGACAAACGCGTTATTTTGGTAGCACACGACCTTTCGCCGGCCGATACCAGTCAGATTAATCTTAAACGTATTAAAGGCTTTATTACCGATCTGGGTGGCAAAGCGTCTCACACCGGTATTATCGCCCGCACACTTGAAATACCGGCAGTCGTTGGTCTTGAAAATGTGACCACCACCGTCAAAAATGATGACCTTATCATCGTGGACGGAAACAGCGGAACCGTCATTATACATCCGACGGAAGCGACTCTGATTTCGTATGAAGAACGCAAAATTCAATATGAAGAATACAGGGCCGATGTTACCCGCGAAAGCCATTTAGAGGCAAAATCCAAAGACGGTCTTCTCACAGAAATTATGGGCAACATCGAACTGCCTGAAGAGGTGTTCACCGTCATCAATTACGGCGGGGACGGCATTGGTCTTTACAGAACCGAATTTCAATATCTAAGCCGCCCCAATTTTCCCGTTGAAGATGAGCTCTTTGATAAATATAAGCACGTCGTTGAAGTCATGGAAGAAAATCCGGTGACAATACGAACCCTGGACATAAACGGCGACAAAGCCCTCAAAAATATAGATGCATCCGATGAAACCAATCCTGCATTGGGTCTACGGGCTATTCGGTATTGTCTGAAAAAGCCGGATGTTTTCAAAACGCAACTGAGGGCCATTCTAAGAGCGGCGGCCTACGGAAATGTGCGGGTTTTGTTTCCAATGATATCGGCCTATTTTGAAGTTCTTCAGGTAAAACGAATGCTGGACGAAGCCGCAGAATCTCTGCAGAAAGACGGCCTGAAATTCAATCGCGATATCGATGTCGGCATCATGATCGAAGTACCATCGGCCGTGATATTGGCTGATTTGATGGCCAAAGAGGTCGATTTTTTCAGCATCGGCACCAATGACTTAATTCAGTATGCGCTGGCCATTGACAGAGGCAACAAGCAGGTCGCTCACCTCTTCCAGCCACTGGATCCGGCGATTATCCGCATGGTGAAGCACGTATCTGATGTCGCCAAAGATAGCGGCATAAAGGTGTTTATGTGCGGCGAAATGGCGGGATCTCCCCACCACATCCCGTTGCTTCTGGGAATCGGAATGGACGAATTGAGTATGAATCCACAAGCCATTCCAGTGGTCAAACGCACGGTAAGATCCCTTCAAATCGGCGAAACCCACTCATTTGTTGAGGACGTTCTCAAACAAACAACTGCCAGAGCGGTCTTCAACTTAATTAAAGAAGCATACGGCGAGCTTTTATCGGATCAAATCTATACCGACAGCGGCCCCAATGATCAGCGGGGTAACTAAGGCATATAGTAATATATAACTTGAATGTGCGTAGCCGCTCAGGGTAAAGGATCTATGGCTGAACGTCGCTTGGACTTTAACCCTGTTCTGGCACCAGACAACCGACAACATACAACGGACATTGAGCGTTTACGCTCGATATATAATTAATTTCCCTTGAATACGAGTAAAAGAAAAATTTTGGCCGAAAACCGTAAGGCCCGTTATGAATATTTCATAGAAGACGAATATGAAGCCGGGATGGTCCTGCTGGGTACTGAGGTAAAATCCCTGCGGCAGGGACGAGTCAATCTGAAGGATTCCTACGCCAGAGTTAAAAACGGCGAAGTATTTGTTTACCAGATGCACATCGGTCCGTATCCGTTTGCCTACTATGGTAACCATGATCCGCTGAGACCGCGCAAACTTCTTTTGCACAGGCGCGAAATAAAAAGAATATACGCTAAAGTCAATGAAAAAGGCCACGCTTTGATTCCGTTGCGAATCTATTTTAAAAACGGGAAAGTAAAACTGACGCTGGCATTGGCTAAAGGAAAACGCAAGTATGACAAACGCGAGGCCATTAAACGCCGCGATGAAAAAAGAGACCTGGACCGAGCCCGCAAAGAATACCGGTGATGCCGGATTCATGGAGCACATGCCAAAAAGCCTCCCGCCGATTATATACAGTATGCGGCGAATTCTTGACAACCCGCCCAATTTCGCTTATCTTTACAACAAGTCAGCTCTTTAACATACCCCTCCCCATTGTTTCGGAATTCGTGCTTCGGTTTTTCCCGTTGCCATCGGGATTTTGGGGGCGAAACGGCTTCGACGGGGACAAAGAAGCTCCGGCTGCATACCGAGCTTTCCTGTCTGCTCGTTAAACGACGGGAACCTAAACATAATCGCAGATGATTATGCATATGCCCAGGCCGCATAAATAGGCCTGCGTCCTGTCAGGTTATTCCTGCGGATCTGATAAGGACGTCGACTAGCGGGATAGTCGTTCCTGGCTGCCTGTGACAGGATCGGCGAAACTTTAGCAGGCTAGCCCTTCAGGAATCTTGCCTGAAGGAGTCTTGAAGGGTGAAATCCAAATTTCAGGATAAGTATGTAGACGCCCGAGTGGAATGTTTTCGGACGCGGGTTCGACTCCCGCCGCCTCCACCATTTGAATAACAATGATAACAGTAACTTAAAAGATTTTTCCAATCTACTTTCGTCAACGCTTTCGCCAACTACTGGCG
>JASFJP010000391.1:0-4921 GCA_050121225.1 Desulfobacterales bacterium | reverse complement strand
ACTGTAACCTCAAATGAGCGTAAATTAAATGAATCAGTTCAATAATTTTTTGATAGTAATACCAATATTCATATTCCGACTTAATAAGCCGCCTCTAATTACAAAATTGCACAATTCGTGAATTTTATTTCATTTTTTATGCAAGAATTTGCATAGTAAAAAATTTTTAATTTCGTTTGACACGTAACACTCTGAATTTGATGATAAAGTTTGAATAGCTGTGTGGGCACGCTTTTTGCTGTCTTTGCCATGCAAGAATGTTATTTGATTTTACTGAGTTACAAAAAAGGGTTTGTGGTAAGACCTCGGAAGATAGAACTATCTGGTGGTTATGACCATGTGATGAGCCATGATAACAGCTGCCTTGACTCGCATGCCCAAACTCAAAACGGAGGACTAAATGACCCGATATTCAGCAAGAAGATTTGAAGAGAGAATTATTTATAAATTTCCTGTCGTGGTGCGGCATGCTAGCAATGGACAGTGCTACAACGCCAGAATAACGAATTACAGTGATGGCGGACTCTACATAGAAACAGACATGAAACTGGAGGTCGGGGGCAAAATAAACATTAGAATAAAGGAATCTTTAAGCGAATCATTCCCTTATTCATCCGGTCATTACATGGCGAAATTAGTTTGGCGTAGAGAATTAGCAAACTCATTCTTTAAGTATGGATATGGTGCTACAAATATATCTGAATCTGTTAGCCCGAACACACAAGGTGGCGATTCAAATGAAAGACGAGAATTGAGGGAATATTCTAGAAAGACTGTCTATAAGCCGGTATTTTTTTATTCGCGAAAGCGAATATTGGATGGATACATATATAACCTAAGCCGCGGAGGTGCATTTATTAGAACCAAATATAGCTCCGCTGATGGAGAGATAATTAAAATTGTTACAAGAGGTACTGACATTGAAAAAGGCTTGATGCTTAAATGTGAGGTGAAGCATTCTTCTCCATCCGGGATTGGGGTTAAATTCAAGAGTCTATCAACAATCAAGGAGATTATTGTCGACAGCGGGGGTACACGCTCAAAAAACGATAGGCGAAAAATCTACACATTAGAATTTTCTCCAGATAAAAGATTGGGAATTGACCGTAGAAACGGAAAGGATCGAAGAACATTCAGATTTGTTCACCATGTCGGCTACAAGCTGCGTGCTGCCTCAAGAGACTTGGTATAGACCCCAAAAATAAAGCAACATGAGCTGAAAACCTAGTTCCCATATCTATTCTGCTGCCGCTACGAATGTGCAAGAGAAAAAGCGATCTGTCGGAGGCAAAGACCTATCCCCACCTGTCCAAGCTATCGCCTTTTCCATAAGTATTTTGAAACCGCATCAAACTCCCAAATCCTGAATTAGCAGGTTCGAAAGCAGGAATTTACATCTGATTCATAGAGTACAAAGAGCATAACAAACTTCTTCCTACCAATAGGGGCGGAACTCTTATACTATCATGCATGCTGGGCTTCCTGCCCTTGTACCGAATCTAAGGTTGAGATCACTTCTAGAGTAATTTCACCACGAATCACCTACCTTAACTTAGAATTTTAATAGCGCTATTTTTGTTGGTATTTTAAAGAGCTAAAGAATTTAAATTGCGGTTTTAGCACCAAATACATACAACATATTGTGTCTCAATCAATTAAATCTATATTTTTTTGTTTTTTTTATTTGATGACTTTACTTTCTGTTTCCATTTTGATAGAGCTTAATCATTCTTTTGAACAGGATATTTTCGACCTTCTTTCACTCTTTTAATTGAATAATCAAGGTAGAGAAAATGAATTGTTGTCCTGTGTTAGAAAATAGCAATGCTTCATATCTAGGCGGCTTTACCATTGCAAATGTAAAATATCCGCAAGTATGTCTATGTCTAGCAGAAGATAAAAATTGCGTGCTTCCTCAGTATGAAACGGTTTTCAGAAGTCTTAATGGCCTGATTTCCGGAGGAATTATTTCTAGTTTCATGTGGCTTGGAATATTTCAAGTAGTAAAGTTTATGCTGTAGACAAAAGAATTACGTTTAAAACCTCTGTGATTTCTTTTCTAATCCATTAGAAGTAGTTTCAAAACCTCATCTAGTGCCTGACAACTTAGTCGAATATCTCCGTGAAAACTGCTGTGTGTCATCGAGGCGAGCTGAAATTAGCCTGTTCGCAAGCATAGGTCTTACGGACAGACCTTCTTCGAGAATTTGGAAACGTTTCTAATTTGGCCCGGGTGCAGCCATTTCGTTTTAAAAGACGTTCCATCTATTATGAAAGTTCGGTTTTTCATCACACGCTTTACTTGACACGTCTATAGCATGTTGATATATAGATATATTGAATTATTGGTTCTCACCTCCAAGCGGTGCATCCATGTCAGCTTTACCCAAGTTAAAGGATTCAGTGCGTGAAGAGGAAGTGGAGAGGAAGTCACAGCTGCCGGTTTTTTTAATATCTAAAATTTTTCGGGGCATAGTCTTTGGCCTGATTCTCTCCTATTTTCTTTGGCTTGGGATAATTGCGTTGATAAAACTTTTTTTTTAACCTCCGAAACATTTGACTGCCGGTATCTATTAGTTATGAATTCTTCCGCACACTTATGTGCATTAAATTTCCTAAAACGTTAACTGTCGCGGCCGATAACGCTCTATTATTATTCTTAAATTCAATATATTGGAACTGAATTTTTGCCGAGAGAAGACATTGGCAGGGCATTGGGTTTTTATTTGTTCTTTAGCTAGTTACCAATTTGGAAACTGATCAGAGCCTTCCTTTTAAAAAATAGTATTTTCAAACGGGCAGTAACTATTTTTAAGCGACACAGAGAGGCAGAGCAAAATAACGGTTCTGTCTTTTTTATTCGCGCCAAACCATGAAATTGGCAATTTTTGTGCTGGTCAAAAAAAAATTTAAAAACCAACCATTGATCATTCCTAAAATTATGTGGTATGCATTACCTGTTTAAATTCGCGCTGCGCGGGAATCCCGCGGAAGTATCAAATAGAAATGCTCCCGTCTCTAATACATGAAATTTACGAAATTAATCTTTTATAATGATCTGTCTTATTTTCAATAGATCACTTGTCTGCTTTATTTTATTTATGCTCATTTGAGTAATAATTTTTAGGGAGCAAACCAATATGGGACTTAACACCAAGTGGAAATTGTTTGGACCAAGATGCGCACGGTGCAATGCCAAGATACCGGAGACCGATATTCAAAATGCACTTTCGTATGACACCTGGGTCGGACAATTATACTGCAAAAAATGCCGCGGTGAAGGGGCCTATGAAGACCGTTGCTCCATTTGTAACAATAGTAGAACGAGGGAAATCGAAGATAGAGAATATAACCCAGACGAGTTCGGGAAAATGCACAAAAAGTGCCTTGAATATCTATTAAATGACTGGAAGTACAAATTAGGCAGCCACTATGACGCAACAATGAAAAATTTTAACTCATCCATTCAGTAGTTGCGGTTATCATGGAAAATTCTCATCTATGAGAATACTACCTACCCTATAAAGAATCCAGCTATTCACAATGCCCAAAATTTTTCGTTAAAAATAAAAACTTTAAACAAGTTGTATTTATAACCCTGCTGACGCTCCAATATACAATTGTATCGGTGATTATGAGATGACAGAGTAGGCAACGGAAGTTGCTGAGAGAGCCTGGGTGTCAGCACAAATGGGATCTAAGCATAAGGAGAATTGATAATGGTTAAGAGCGGCACAAAAGTGCTTTGTTTTGTAATGATCAGCCTTGCATCTTTTGTTTTTCCCGTTGTTTTTTTCCCCTCCCTGTCCATTGCAACCACCATTCGTGCAGTAGCATTTGCAGAATTACTGAAACACTCAGAATTTGTGTTTGAGGGCCGGGTCATCGCAGTTGAGACAGGAATATTTCCCAGAAGTCGCCTCCCACGAACATGCGTTATGTTCGAAATCATCGAGGTAATTAAAGGAGAGCACTCGGACGATTCGGTTGATCTGTGTTTCATGGGCGGCATGAGTGGGAAGTACACAGTGCAGGTAACAAACATGCAATATCCAAAACTTGACGAGAAAGGCATTTACTTTGTGAAATCGTTGACCCGCAACTACCCCAATCCGCTTTATGGGTGGAAGCAAGGTCACTTTTTGATTGAAACGGATCCTTCTACCTCTACAGAATACGTGCTGACCTCCGGCCGTCACCCGGTGACTGGGTTGAGCTTGGAAAAAGCACCGTTCAAGTCTATGAGTACAGGTGTGGCACGTGGTGTCAAGACCGCAGATCAATTACAAACGGTCAAAGCATGGACTGTTGAAGAGTTTAAGCGAAATCTGCGTTCAATGCTGGAGGCTGAGAAATGAGGTGCCTTTCATTCTTACTTATTCTTTCTATCGTCGTATTTTCAACTCCAGTCGGGACGTATGTGACTGATGGAGATACGTGGTCAGAGGCAAGAACCGTGTTTCACGTAGATATTCCCGGTGCTGATGGACTATGGGATGACGCGTTCGAATCCGCTATGTTTAGATGGAATGACGTCACAAACTTTGAATTTCGCATAGTTAGAAATAGCTATGGGGATCCATGCAACGATCCAAATGTCAGTGCAGCTATGAATGGTGTCGCGTTTTACGACAGCATATGCGGAACGGCCTGGTCAGATGAAATCGCCATTTCCATAACCTGGGTCATCAAGAGTACGAGCGAGATAGCTCAAGCCGGAGTGCTGTTCAACAGACAGGAGGACTGGGGTGTCTACTCCGGGCCCTACTGGGGAGATCCTTATTTTGGAATTAATGATTTCAGGCGAATTGCAGTTCATGAGTTGGGACATTGTTTGGGTTTGGACCACGAGGATTCTGTGACGGCTATCATGCAGAGTTTGGCCGGTGATTTAGAATACCCCACGGTTGACGATATCGCA
>JASFJP010000390.1:0-4921 GCA_050121225.1 Desulfobacterales bacterium | reverse complement strand
TTTGATAAAGAAACCGGAAAACGTATTGGGGATTAGATTCGCAACGGAAAAAATCGTCGCATTGTGATCCTATTCGACAATAGATTTCAAAAGATTCTCCACATGCACTGCGGTTGGAATCAGCTGCTGGGCGAGCATGATTTCTTCAGTTTGCCTCCAGGCTTCTGAATCGATTTTGCCGAATTGAAAATCAGCTGACGGCATCATCAACACACGGGTTGCCGGCAGCTGTTTTCTCACAATTTCTTCAGGAGTTTCCTTATTGTACTTTAAAATGGTTTCAATGGCCTTATCCTTATTCTCAGGATCCAGTGCCTCGCGCCAAGCTTTGAGCAAAGCTTGCATAAATCGCTTTACAGTCTCCGGACGTTCCGCCAACATGAGATTGGTGGTGACAACTGAGTTGGCCACAAAACGAATACCCATTCGGCTTGGGCTCATCAGATCGAATTTCTCACCGGCTTTGAGGAGCTTTTCCCCGATTATCGGCGCCTGGGCATTGCGGTACAACGGCCAGAGATCGACCTCCCCCTTGTAAAACGGCGTGTAGTCATAGCGCACGCTGTATAACGTCACGTCCTCCTCTTTAATCTCATATTTGGCCAGAAGAGCGCGCATAATGGTTTCATCATTGCCCCCATACGTAATCCCAATTGTTTTACCTTTTAAATCTTGTGGGGTATGCAGAATACATTTATCCGGCCGGTAGATCCAGTGCAGAGGATTGATCTGAAACAGCTGCGCCAGCACCACAATGGGAGAACCCTTGGAAACCGCACGGATAACCTGATCCGCCGAGGCCACCCCGAATTGCGCATGGCCGAGTTCGAGCTCTTTGATGGCATCCTTTTCCGGACCCCCGGGTTTTAGGTTTACTTTTAGTCCATTTTCGGCAAAGCTGCCTTGTTCCACCGCCCAAAGATCTCCAACCACACTGACATTAAAGAGCCACTTAAGCCGATAATTTACTTCTTCCAGGGGCGGCTCCTTTTTGCCGCAGCCTGCTGCAGCTATTAAACTGAGTATAATCGCAGCTATCAGTAAACCGATTGCGATACATCTTGCTTTCATACTTTGGGCTTCCTTTTCTGGTTATCTTCAACGCCGGTGTAACTTACTTGAAACTTCGGGATAACCTTATTTCCTTTTTCAGGCATTTTGCAATCTCTTTTGTACCACATGTCCCAACCACTCTAAACAGACCAGATAAAGAGACGTGCAAACTCCGATTAGAAACAGGGCGACTAGGATCTTCGCCAGATCACTCTGGTAAAGGGCGATGCGGATGCTGTATCCAATGCCGGCGTTGGCGGCGATGAACTCGGAGACAATGGTACCTACCATTGCCAGGGTTCCGCTCCCGGCAATTACCGTGCTGATTTTATTAATATTTTCAAAGGCTCGAATTTTCACCTGTAAGCGCCAGGTCATGCGCATGGTAGTCTCATAGAAATGCTCGATCTCAGCTACGGGTTCGGACAATATACCGATAAAAGACAGCAGCAAGGGGAAATAGCAGATCATGGCAGCAATCAACAAACGTGAGCCGAGACCATCGCCCAGCAAAATAAAAATGATTGGTGCGACCGCAACAATGGGATAGGCCTGAATGTTATAGGCCGCCACTCGGATGAATGAACCGACCCAGATGGTTAGCCGACCAATTACGCCGACAACAGTTGCCAGAAAAATTGATAAGATATGTCCCAAAATCGCAACCGAGAGGGTGTCGACGACGGCCAGAAAGTACAATCCAAAATACCGTCGGCCCGTCTGCCAAATTTCGGTTGGGCTCGGAATCACGTAATCTGAAAGATTCAGCCCATACTTCATCAGCATTAACGCCGATAAACCTAAAAAGTAGATAATGAAAAACTGATATATCCGCCTATGAAGCATTCACAATCTCCAGCATCGTACGCTCAAGTTCTTTATTATTCAGAGATTGCCCGTTTGTGTAGTTTTGTCCCTGCAGGATGACCGCCTGGGGCATTTTATGGTAACCACGCAGGACCAGAATCTGTTGGCAGAATTTAGCCACCTCTACCACATTATGAGAAATGTAGAAAAAGCAGCGATTGGGACACATGTGCTTTATCTTAAGGATAATTTTTTCTTTGGTGATCTCATCCACATTGGCCAGACTTTCATCCATAATCAACAAATCAAAGTCCTGTAGAAGATAACGTATCAAGTTGGTGCGATTCTGTTGCCCCAACGAGAGTTGAGTGAAACGGGAATCCATACATGATTCGAGGCCGAGGGAAGATACCAAGTCGATAATTTTATCTTTGTTGGCGTCAGGCGTGGTTACATTCAGATGATCCTTCACGGTAGACCACCCCGGAATTCTCTCCAAGTTATATGTGTACAGGACGACGTCGATTTCGGGCATCGCTATTTCGCCGCTGAATCCCTTGATTTCGCCGGTAATTATTTTGGCAAGTGTCGTCTTGCCGACGCCCGAGTGTCCGAACAAAGCATGGAATCCGGGACCGAAGATGTTCAAGGTGAGATCTGTGAAAACATCATTGCCGGTATTTGGGTATTTATAATGTATACTCTTAAGGTCTATCTGCATGGGAATGCGTATGGAACTCCGGCACCACTTTGGTTTAGCACATCAGCTAACATTCCAGATATATTATAAAATTTTATTTAGGCATATAACCGATACCGTCAGGCGAGTCAACCTGATAGAATTTAGGCCTTTTTTTTCATCTGTTTGCCGACATTCCAGCAGTTGGCGATGGCTTCACCAATAGACCAGTATTTAATGCTGCTCATATCAAAAAGAAGCGGTTTCACTTTCGTGATATCCACTTTATCGTTGGTTAGGACGGATTCGTCCGCATAGGTTTCCACAATTTCTCCGATGAACAAATCGTGTGTCGGTGTGTCGTAGGTGTCGTAGAGTTTGCATTCCATGGCAATCGGGCATTCTTTTATCATCGGCGCATGCTTTAATTCACCGTAAAACGTTTCGAAAACACCGGATTTATCCGTTTTCTTACCACTGACGATACCCACAAAATCGGTTTCTACGACAAGTTTTTCCGAAGGGATATTGACACTGAACTCCTTGTTCTCCTTGATGCCCGCATTGCTGTAATGAATCTTTCCACTGCTTATGGAAATAAGGTGAGGTTTGGCATGGTTGACGATGCCGATGTGGGCAATGGTAATGAAGTTAGGTTTGCCGTCTACAATGGTTCCGACGATGGTCGTCGGGGTAGGATAAAGTAAGTTAATGCCGTCAAGTTTTTTTTTCATTTTAATTACTCCTAATGCTGGTATTTTGGTCACCATGATTTATTTTTGCTTATTATAAAGATGATGGTCGCGTGAAAAGTCAGGAAAGCGACCATTTTACGAGAGGGTTTAGTATTTGGTGTTAAGTGTTTAGTGATCTAACAACTTAATATAAGGACTAATACGTCGTATCAAACACCAAACATATGATGAACTGGAACCGATCAGTTTAGGTTTAACCATGTTTTCGAAATAAATAAAAATACAAAATTCCGCCACTAATAATCATTAGTGAACAGAGAATCTGCCCCATGGAGAATGAGTGCAGCACAAAACCTAAATGGGCATCCGGCTCTCGAAAGTATTCAATGATAAACCGAACCAATCCGTAGCCGATCAGATAGATGGCAAGCATAGCTCCTTTGGGCAAGTTAATCTTCCGGATACTCCACAATACCGCAAATAGGAAAATGCCTTCAAAAAAGGCTTCATACAGTTGAGAGGGATGCCTGAGTTCTTTGGTCGGTGCCAGGGGGAAATACATGCCGATGGATGCGGTTGTTATTCGGCCGTACAGTTCACCGTTGATGAAATTGCCCAACCGTCCAAAGGTATACCCCAAAGGGATAACCGGCATGAATAAATCGACCCCCTTCCAGAAATCAATTTTGGCCTTGCGCACATAAAGCCATCCGGCAATGATCACACCGACAAGCCCACCGTGATAGGACATTCCCGAAATACCGGTAAATTGAAATCCGTTTGAGAAGGAAAACGGAAGAATAATTTCGAGAGGGTGCGTGAGGTAATAGGATAGATTGTAAAACAGGACATAGCCCAACCGTGCACCGATGATAAGACCTATGATCAATAGTGTTGTGACATCCTTTACCTGATCTTTGGTGATCTCGAATCGGTCTTCATGTTTGACGCGGTAGAGCACCAAAAAATATGTAACCGCAAATGCCACGATATACATCAACCCGTAGTACTGCAGCTTAAACCAACCGATTTCTAAAATAACGGGACTGATATTGTTCGGCAAATGTTGCCACCAACTCCAAAAATCATCCATGGTTGGACATACTCCCCAGGGTTACATTTCCAGCATCGAGCTTAAATTCAAAATATTAATCGCGCACCGTTTCATCCACCATAATCTGTTAAGCAAGATCCGTCAACCGAAGCCATTCACTCCCCCAAATAGTTTCATATAATAGAGCGGAAAAAGTAGAGGCAAGAGAACTTTAATCTTTTTACAGATTATGCCCTTCCTTAAAATGTGTCGAAAGTTTAAAACTTTTGTGAGACGACGTAACGGACCACGCGGCTGAAGCAAAGCGATCTGTCGGCATTTGACAGCATGGATATGTTTGATAACTAACTAAAATTAATGATAAAGTGCGAACCTAAACTTTGAGGTGGCCATGAATTTTGTTTCAAGAAATCCGGTTTCTCAAAAGAGAAGTCGGGTTTTTTGTTTTAGAATATTTTGGAGGTGTATTTTTTATGCGCAATAGTCATAAGGAGGTTGTTGTCGATAATATGCTCCAGGAGTTAACAGAAGGCAGGCCTTTTGTTTTTGTCATCATGCCTTTCAAAGCCAAATGGCTTATTTACGAAGAAATTAATGAAATTATAGAAAATAAAATCGGCCTATCGTGCATCC
>JASFJP010000389.1:0-4926 GCA_050121225.1 Desulfobacterales bacterium | reverse complement strand
AAAATGATAAGTTCAATAGTTAAAAAAAATTCTGGGAATTTGCACCTTGATTTCGGTTCACCGCCTCAGGTGGCCGCCAGTGTCCTGGTTCAAAACTTCGACCTGATCTCCATGAATCTTTCCTTGATGGTCATACCTTATAAAAGTTGGAATCGGAGAAGGAGCCTTCGCAAAAGATTTGACCACAACCCGGATAAACGGAATCTCGACCTTGTTTCTCCGTTCGAAAAAGTTTCGCAAAATGAAAAAAAAGCTTGACAATTCTCTTCAATTTACTCTACCCCAAAAGAGATTCTACCAATAGTCCAATTGAATTTGCGTCCGTTTTGAGAAAAATAATGATGCAATTGATTTAGTTCACCTGTACCTGCTAAGGCATTACCGACCCTTCGATTCGCCACGATTACTCTATTCAGAGGACGCAAGAAAGCTGAAACCTTTGGTCCTTCAATCATAGAGAACGATTGACGCTGTAGTTGATCCGGCTGTTTTATGCAATTTGTAAGCTGACGGCTACGATACCTACCGATAAAAAGCAAAAGCTCAACGTCTAATCCGGCCCTTTGGCCGCATCTATCGAAGCACATAGAAAGCATGGTTCCGAAGAACCAATGCTTGCGTGGGAAATGTTCTTAGCCAGGCCGAAATTCCGGTTCCAACATTTAATCCTGTTTTAGGAGGACCTCCCATGAAGAAAAATCTCAAAATGTGCCTAACCCACTCCTGATGGGAGTTGTCTGTCCTGTTGAGAGCATAGATTCTCATCTCAACAAAGCCATAACCATCGTGAGGTGGGGACGGAAAATATCCTTCAAAACTATTTCATAAAGGAGGAGGAATTATGAAAAAGATAGGTATGGTTATCTTGACGATCATGTTTTGTGCGTCCATCTCTTCTGGTGCGCTGGGTCAAGAAATCAAGGTAGGGACCCTTCTTGCCCACACAGGTCCTTTAGAAGAAATGGCACCCGAAGTCCAGAATGGAGCGATTTTGGCGGCCAAACAGTTGGCGTCCGCTGGATTTACGATCGAGCTTATCCACGAAGACAGCGAGACCTCTGCCATCCCGGCCACGAAGGCTGCGAAAAAACTAGTGGAGGTGGACAAGGTTGTGGCCATTGTGGGAGCTATGGCAAGCGGGGTGAGCATGAAAGTAGCTGAATCTGTTACCATTCCAAACAGTGTCCTTTTGATTTCACCTTCGTCGACATCACCCTCGCTCACTGTTCTGGAGGCAGATAAGGGCAAGGATTTCCTGTTTCGGACTTGTCCCTCTGATAGCCTCCAGGGTGTAGTATTAGGCAAGTTAGCTGCCGGCCTATATAAGACCGCTTCAGTGATATTTGTGAAAAATGCTTATGGGCGAGGTCTGGCAGAACAGTTTAAAAAATCCTTTGAAAAGCGGGAAGGACAGGTAAAAGCAATGGTGTCCCATGAGGAAAAGGCGGCTAAATTCTATACCACTATGCTCAGAACTGTCTTCGAACAGTCTTATGTAACGCGATCTTTTTACGTTTCGGGAAGGCCCGATGTCCTTTGCGTCTTCAGTTACCCTGGACATGCCAAGAATTATGTAAAAGAAGCCATCGAGGTCTTTAATTACAGGAGCTTTCTGTTTTGCGACGGGAGCAAGTCCATGGAAATTTTAGAAGCAGCAGGCGCTGAAAATTTAGAGGGAATGATGGGCACAGCTCCCGGCTCTCCAGGTGGAGAACCATATATGAACTTTGCTACCGATTTTAGGGCGGAGTTTGGAAAAAAGGTTCCTCCTTTTCCCTTCATTACCAATGCTTATGACACAATGGCTGTAGTAGGTCTTGCCGCTTATGCCGCAAAAGTAAAAGGCCTTCCTTTGACGGCAAAGAACATACGAGATCACCTTAGAGTCGTTGCCAATCCACCTGGAGAATTCATCCTACCCGGTGAATTCAAAAAGGCCTTTGAATTGCTGAAACAGGACAAAGGCATAAACTATGAAGGGGCAAGCGGATCGGTGGATTTTGACGAAAATGGCGATGTGTTGGCACCCATCGAGGTGTGGAGATATTCCAATGGCAAGATCGTAACGTATCGGATTGAATATCAGGTTCCTAAAGAATAGGATACAGAAATCCATTGAATCCCAGGGGCTTCTTTAAAACCATGAAACATGCATCTTCAGGGTTTGATGGGGTGCTTCCTTTCGATTGGGATTTTGCTAATTTTTATTAAGAAAGGAGAAAAGTTATGGCTGAACGCGAAAAATGGTCCGGAAGGGCAACATTTATTATGGCAGCGATTGGATCTGCCATAGGTTTCGGCAACCTGTGGCGGTTTCCCTTTGTCTGTGCCAAAAATGGCGGGGGCGCTTTTCTGATCCCTTATTTTGTGGCCCTCCTGACCGCGGGTATTCCAATTATGATCATCGAATACTATCTGGGTATCAAAAAGAGGGCATCCGCGCCGTTTTCTTTAGGACAGATAAAGCCGATTTTTAAAATTGTCGGTTGGTTAGCGGTTCTTGGCGCATTCACGTTAAACGTATTCTACAATGCAATTATGGGATGGACTTTTGTTCACTTGTTCAAATTCTGGACAATAGATAAATGGGCTGCAGACATTGCATCAGCCGGCAAGCATTTTGAGGAGGTTATTCTCGGTGTACCCTTTACACAAGGCAACCCCTGGAATTTTATCGGAATTCAATGGCCGCTCCTTATAGGATTGATTGTAAGTTGGTTTCTCATCTGGTGGATCGTAAAAGGCGGTCTTAATCGGGTGGGAAAGATCCTGCTCTATACAGTGCCACTGCCGGTCATTTTTGTGATTATCATGGTTATACGAGGATTAACCCTCCCCGGGGCCGCTGCAGGCCTCAATTACTACCTGACGCCGGAGTGGGGCAAGCTTCTTGATCCAACGGTATGGCTCGCGGCATACAGCCAGATCTTCTTTTCACTGTCCATCTGCCTCGGCACCCTGATCGCATATTCCTCATTTATGCCGTCCGACACCGAGGTACCCAACTCCGCAAATATCACTTCATTTTGCAACTGTGCATTCAGTTTTCTTGCCGGGTTCGCCATCTTCAGCGTGCTCGGTTTTTTTGCCTATACGCTCAACGTACCGGTCACCGAGGTAGCAAAGGCCGGCCCGGGACTTACCTTTGTTGTGTATCCGGCAGCTCTGGTACAGCTTCCATTTGGTGTGAAGTTCTTCGCGTTTCTGTTTTACTTGACACTGATTCTGCTAGGTATTGACTCGGCATTCTCCCTTCTTGAGACCATTGTGGCGGTCATCAGAGATAAATTCGGATGGACCCGGCGAAAGGCAACCACTTTTGTGTCGGTAGTAAGTCTGATTCTGGGAATTCCCTTTGTCACAAAGGCGGGTGTGTTATGGCTTGATATTGTTGATCACTTTGCCATCAACTACATTTTAGTGCTTGTTGGTATTTTCGAATGTATCGCCATTGCCTACTTTTTCGGCGCGGATAAACTGATTAAAGATATAAATACAAACGCTGAATTCAAGCTCGGCAAAATCTTTAAACTTTTCATCTCTTTTCTTGCACCTGCCATTTTGATCGTCATCGTTATTTTATCCATAATAAAGGAGGTTCAGAAACCCTATGAGGGGTATCCTATCTCCGCGCTCATCGCTATCGGTCTTGGAAGTCTTGTCGCCTGCATAATTGGGGCTATTTTACTTGCTACGGTGAAATCAGAAAAGGAGTTAGTCCTGGATAAAGCAGAAGCTATAAAGGTAACTGACACTGTCGAGCCCTAAAAAGGGACGTTATGAGAGTTTCTTGGAAATTCCTTCCCAAAATATAAGTGAGTTAGAGACAAATCTAAAATAAAAGGAGTTATATCATGACAGCAACCGCAATCGTTATGTTGATTATAGGAACCGTTTTCCTCATGGGGGGCGCTATTTATTTTATAAAACTTGCGTATGATAACACTAAAAAAAGTAAAACAGGAGAAAGGGAGGGTTGAAAACATGATACAAGTTAAGAAAATTTTGTTCCCAACAGATTTTTCACGTCGTGCTAATCGGGCCCTGGTGCATTCACTTAACTTGGCCAAAAAGTATAAAGCCGAGTTGCATATGCTGCATGCCCTGGTATTGTGGGATGATGATCCTCATAATCCCGCCTATCATTTCCCGGATAAAGAAGAACTCCAAAAACGGTTAAAAGAAGCTGCAGCCGATCGGATGAGCGCTGATCTTGAAAAAGCTGATATTGAAGATTTAGTGGTTAAGCAAGTGTACGAGCGCGGTATGACACCTGCTGAGACAATTACAAGATATGCTGGTGAAAATGATATAGATCTCATCGTAATAGGCACACATCGGCGGCGAAAGATAAGATATTTAATCGGCAGTGTCGTAAAGGAAGTTGTGCGTATGGCTCCATGCTCTGTGCTTACCATTAGTCAGGACGATGAAGAAACACCCGCCTATGCGCTTTACAGCTCCCAGGAAATTTTATGAATTAAAACCTGAATTTTGCACGTATTCTTACCGACAATGAATAAGAGTGTATATCCGTAATTTTTCTGAAGCGAAGTTTGCTGATAAAAATTCAGGTTTCCGTTATTTTTTTTAGTCTATTTTGTTAAAAACAAAAATTACCCAGATTGCAATACCAAAAGCGCATAGCATATTGATATATTGAGCATAAAGATAATGGGAAATGCAGGAGAAATCGAATGGAAACGGTTAAAGGCTACCACGGAGAGTTTAACATGGGAAGTCCTGGTGGATGGGAATATCAGCGTATTGCTCAATTGTTGGGGAAAATGGCATGGAATCTGATTTTGGAAAGTGTTGAAGTTGGGGTTGATATCGACCTTGACCATCCCCAGATTAATGCAGTCCCCGGCTTTGCCCGCATGATATTGCGAGCCCACAAGAATTGCCACGGGAGAAACCCCGTGT
>JASFJP010000388.1:0-4936 GCA_050121225.1 Desulfobacterales bacterium | reverse complement strand
GGCCGTGTGACGTCACCGATTCCTAGTTTAATAATTTCCCGCTCGGGATGCGCTTTTTGAAAGGACGCCGTTCGGTTTTTAATTTCAGCGAATAAATAGGATGCCTCAAGTTTAAGATAGTTTTCATTGATTTTGATCATTATTAACCTCTGTAAAATTCATGTTTTTATTTTTTTATCATTAAGACTGATGGTCTCGTAAAAAGTCCGAAAAAGGCCAATTTTAAAATTTCACACTTAATTATTTCAATAGGTTATAAGCTCGAAATTTGAGAATTTTGACTTTTTACGAGACTGTCAAGACTGTATTTGCCAAATTACGCAGACCTTAAATTATGATTGTTTCTCCTCTTTATCAATCGGGAATTGGGCTGATTCTTTGTAGGTGGACATGACAATGGCAGTTTTTGTTAATTGGACGCCATCAATGGATTTGATCGTGTCGCGGATCAGGCCACCAATCTCTTCCGTATCTGCTCCGCGCAACTTAACCAAAAACGCATCATCTCCGGCGACATAGTGAACTTCCTGCACCTTGGGTCGTCGAGCTAATTTTTCGCCAACTTCCTTTTCATCGGAATATTTGTCTGTTTTTACCGTTACGAAGGCAACCAATCCTTTCGCAAAAAATTTTGGGTCTAGCCGAACCTCATAACCTTCTATAATTCCCTGCTTTTCCAATTTCCGAATTCGTTCGAGAACCGCCGAAGGGGCCAAACCGACCAAACGGGCGATTTCGACGTTAGGAATTCGAGCCTTCTCCTGCAAAATCTTCAGTATTTTTAAGCTAGTGGTATCCATTATTCTTATTTTTTATAAATTAATAAAATATAATTCATAAATATTTTAATTGTCAAGAATAAATTCCAGTAGCTATCCATTCCTTTGCCAGTTCACCAATGGCTGGAAAAAGGTACAATCGAGTAACTTCCCCCAACCTAGCACGAACCGCACTTTATTATTGACATCGATGTACCGTGAGAATAGTCTACAGGTGTTTACTTCAGATCAAACTATCTCTTAAAGTCGATTTTCAGATAATCATCCTCTACGATTGCCTTGTTGATAATTCGAAACGTTTCTTACCATAGTTTCTTTTAAAAGATTTGCCAAATTTTCGCGTGGAACACCATTTTTGACATAGCGAATGGCGTATAAATTGACACTTTGTGCTTGGATTCGAATCGTTAAAGTGTTTTTTATTGGGTTAGAATTTGATCGCAACGGAAAGGAGGGTAAGGATGAAATATGTCATTGGTATTGATACGGGTGGTACCTTTACTGATTTGATCTGCGTTGATGAGGAAGGAGAAAGTATTGTTATAAAAACGCCGTCAACACCAGACGATCCTTCAGTTGCCATTACAAACGGTCTTCAAGCTGTGGCAGCAAGAATTGGAAAGGATCTGAACGGCTTTTTGGGCGATGTCACCCGCATTTGTCATGGAACCACGGTGACGACCAATACGGTTCTCACTTGGACCGGCGCAAAAGTTGGATTGCTGTGTACGAAAGGATTTAGGGATACCCTTGGCATACGGTTTGGTATCAGAGAAACCCCTTATGATTATACGATCCCTGCACCCAAGCCTTTATCTCCCAGGTATTTAAGAGTACCCATCGAAGAGCGCATAAAATGGAACGGCGAGGTTGTCTTCCCTTTAAACGAAGCTGATGTCAAAAACGCCTGCAAATACTTTGAAGAGCAAGGCGTCGATGCCATTGTGGTCGGCTTTATCTGGTCGTTCAAAAATCCTACCCATGAGAAGCGCGCTGTAGAGATTTGCAGGGAGGAACTTCCTGAAGTTTATGTCTGTGGTTCCTGTGATGTACAGCCGGAGATTCGTGAGTATTGGCGAATCAGTACGGCGACTCTCAACGCTTACGTAGGTCCGAATTTATCAAAATATCTAAAGAATTTGGTTCAAATCCTCAATGAATCCGGCTTTGAGGGACAACTTCTGATTACTCAATCCAACGCAGGCGTTATATTTCCCGAAATTGCTATTGAGCAAGCAGTCAGAACCATTCTTTCAGGGCCGGCATGCAGTCCAGCCGCGGCAGCTTATCTGGCATCCCCCATTAACCTGAAAGATCTGATAACAATCGACATGGGAGGAACGAGTTTTGATGTTTGCCTGATCCGGAACGGTCAGCCCTGCACAGCGCTGGAGACTGCGGTAGGCGGGGTTTATCATCTAAAATTACCCTTGATTGATGTGCATACGATCGGAGCCGGAGGCGGCAGTATTGCCTGGCTGGATTCGATGAACGTTCTGCATGTGGGTCCCCAGAGCGCCGGTGCTTCGCCCGGGCCGGCGTGTTATGGCAATGGGGGAACAGAACCCACCAGCACCGATGCCGACTTGCTTCTGGGTTATTTAAACCCGGCTTACTTTCTGGGTGGAGAGATGACGGTTGACGTCGACCTTGCACGTAAAGCAGTCAAAGAGAAGATTGCCGATCCACTGGGTATGGATGTCATCGATGCGGCCAAGGCCATTCGAAAAATTATCGATCATGGTATGTCGGACGCCATATCGCAGGTCTCGGTTGAACAAGGAGAGGATCCGAGAAAGTATACACTGGTTGCTGCCGGTGGAGCCGGACCGGTCCATGTTGCGAGTCTTGCAAAACCGCTTAATATCAGACAGGTATTGATTTCACGATCCTCTTCAATTTTTTGTGCGCTGGGAAGCATCATCGCGGATTTGCGGCATGATCTTGTCAAATCAGTGCTCAGTAAAACGAGTCAGATGAATGCCGGTGTTTTGAATGAAATATTTCAAGACATGCAATCAGAAGGCAACACCTATTTAGATCGTGAAGGAATTGCCTCTGCTGATAGATACTACCGCAAATCTATTGATATGCGATATAAAGGGCAGTTTCATGAAGTTGAACTTCCCATATCTGAAGCCGAATTGAGCGATGAAGGAATTGATCATATCGTTGAAGACTTTCATAAAAAGCATGAGGAGCTTTACGCATACCGAGATGTAGTGGAAACCGAGATGATCAATTTGAGACTTGCCGCATATGGGAAAGTTGTGAGACCGGCACGAAAAACTATGAAAGAAAAATCTTCCGATGCCAGTCGGTTTGAAAAAGGGAAACGAGATGTTTTCTTCGAAGAAAAATTGGGTTTTGTGCCCACCACGATTTATGACGGCGATCGAATGATTGCAGGCAACATTGTAGAAGGTCCTGCGGTCATCGAGCAAAGAACAACCACCATTGTGGTGCCGCCGGATGCCAGATTAGAGGTAACCGAATACGGTGATTATTTGATGACGTTGGAATAAGCACTTCGGAAAGGGAGGTAAAAATGAGTCAGGAAAAGATATTTAAATTAAAGACAAACCCGGCCGATTTTAGTGTTTTGGTTTCTGCAATGTTTACCATTGCCCGTGAAATGGGTAAAAACATGGAACGTACCGCGCGCGCGCCCATTTATTTTTCAGCCCATGATTTCTCAACAACTCTGCTTACCCTGGACTGTGAACTGCTCGCTTTGGCGGAATATATCCCGGTTCTTATTGGTGCAACACCTTTTTCAGCTCGGGCCGTAAAAGAATATTTCAAGGAAGACATCGATGAAGGGGATGTTTTTCTTGTCAATGATCCTTACACATTGGATGCCGGGAATCAGATGGCAGACTGGTGCATTGTATACCCGGTCTTTTGGAATGGCAAACAGGTGCTTTGGGTGGCGAATAAAGCTCACCAGCAGGATACGGGTGGAGGTGTGCCGGGAGGGTATAACCCGGGAGCAATGGATGTGTATGGCGAAGGTTTACGAATACCGCCCATCAAGATTTTCGAGCGAGGCAAAGAAAGAAAAGATGTATTCAATCTGATTATGACCAACGTTCGTATTCCGGAAACCCAGCGCGGAGATTTGCTTTCCATGATTGGGGCTGCCAGAATTGGAGAGAAACGGGCGCGTGTCATATATGACACCTATGGTGAAGCGGCAATGAATACGTTTATCGCCGATCTCATGGGATACGGTGAATTTATGATGCGCGAGGAAATTGCCAAATTGTCGGACGGCGTCTATCATAGTGAAATCAAGGGGAATGAGGCCTCAACTCCCATCATCTGTGATCTTACTATCGATGGCACCGAAATGTCCGTGGACTTCTCCAACAGCGGACCCATGTCTCCAGCTTATATAAACAGTCCCATAGCCAATACACACAGCAGTGTCTACATGGCTCTGATGACATCCGTCGGCAAAAAGATAGCGTATCGGTGCGGAGGCTGCTATCGGCCAATTAAAATTGTCACCCAACCGGGTACGGTAACTCATGCTGCCTATCCGGCAACGCATGGAAATTGTACCAATTTTATAGCCAAACAAATTATCGAGGCTGTATGGTCCGCCCTAGCGCAAACCGCTCCGGAAGAGGTTCCGGCTGGTTGGGGATCCATAAACTATTGGGTTTTTTCCGGGCTCGATCCCAGGCGCATGGAAGGATACGGCACTCCAGACTTTCTGGGCTGTTCGAGCGGCGCCGGTGCTATTTGGGGGACCGATGGATGGCCAACCAATGGCCCTCAAATTTGCAGTGGAACATTGTACTACCCTGAAATAGAAATTGCCGAAAGTATCTATCCGATTGTTTGGGAAAAGTGGGAATGGGCCAAAGATTCCGGCGCTCCGGGCAAGTGGCGCGGCGGTTGCGGAGTCGACAATGTTTGGATTGCCGATTGTGATCCGCAACCGATAAATTTGGCCTATGCGGCGGAGCCTTTTGATTACGAAGTTGCACCCGCAATTGCAGGTGGGAAAGTTCCTAAACCGAATTCAAAAATGCTAATCATGGCGGATGGTACAGAAGAATCACCTGAACAAGTCCGGCAAACCATGCTGTATCAACTTCACACCGGGGACAAATCTATAGATTATGTTATGGGGGGTGCCGGGGTCG
>JASFJP010000387.1:0-4941 GCA_050121225.1 Desulfobacterales bacterium | reverse complement strand
TGATTAACCTCTATATCGAAGACAAATCGTTGAGCGAGTATAGATTTTACCTGCAAAAAATACTTCGCTATAAACCACATACCCGTAACGAGGCCGAAGAAAAGATTCTGGCCATGAGCCGAGAGGTTGCCAATGCATCATCTCAAGTATTCGGGCAATTGGACAATGTGGATCTGATGTTTGGCACCCTCGCCGATGAAAAAGGTAAAGAGGTGGAATTGAGTCACGGCAATTTTACCACCTTTTTACAAAATTCGCGTCGGGAGATTCGCCAAAAAGCATTTTCACAATATTATCAGGCCTATGACAATCATAAACACACCTTGGCGGCAACTCTAGCACATTCGTTAAAAAAGGACCTTTTTTATAGTCGGGTGCGGCATTTCGCAAATTGCCGGGTTTCTGCCCTATTTAGCGACAACGTGCCTGAAACGGTCTACGACAATCTGATCGCAACTGTTAAGAAGAACCTCACCCCTCTCTTTGCTTATTTTGATTTCCGAAAGGAAGTTCTCGGCCTGGAAGAACTTCATTTTTATGATACCTATGTTCCCATTACCAATGACGTTGATTTCCACATGCCTTTTGCAGAGGCAGTCGATGTATGTGCAGAAGCAATGGCTCCCTTAGGAGAGGATTATGCCGGTTTGCTCAGAGAGGGGTTGCTGGGCGGCTGGGTAGATCGGTATGAAAATCGCGGCAAAAGAAGTGGAGCATATTCTTCCGGCTGTTATGATTCACCGCCCTATATTCTGATGAATTATGAAGAAAGGAACATAAACAGCCTTTATACGTTGATTCATGAAGCCGGCCATTCCATGCATTCGTATTTCTCAAACAAACATCAAGCATATGTTGATCACGACTACACGATTTTTGTAGCCGAAGTGGCATCAACCTTTAATGAGAATCTTTTGAGTCGCTATCTCCTGAACCGATACAAAGGCGAACCAAGAATGAAGGCCTATATTTTAAATCGCGAAATCGATAATATCCGGGCCACTCTTTTCCGCCAGACCATGTTTGCCGAGTTTGAAAAAATTATCCACCAGCTCGTTGAAGCCAGCAAACCGCTGACATTGGAGGTAATGACTGACACCTATCGGCAGCTTTTGGAGATCTATTTCGATGATACCCTGGTAATCGATCCGGAGCTGTCTCTCGAATGCCTGCGCATTCCCCATTTTTATTCCGCCTTCTATGTCTACAAATACGCGACCGGAGTTTCTGCGGCGGTTGCCCTGGCTGAAAAAGTTATCAATGAGGGCGGTTCTGCCATAAAAACCTACTTGGATTTTCTCAAACTTGGCGGAAGCCAATATCCACTGGATGAATTGCGGCAGGCCGGTGTCGACATGCAGTCTACGGAGCCCATCGAACGAACCATACATCACTTTGAAAACCTGTTGAGCCGCCTAATTGAGGAGCACCAGAGCATCTGATATTGGAGGAATTAAACCATGCGCGCAAAAGCCACCAGAAACGGAATTCGAATCAAAGCGTACGCCGGAACGACCGGGTTTCTTCTGGCTATGAATGTGACATCTCATAAAAGAAAGGGCTTACTCGGATGGTGATCTTGCGCAATGAAACCGATGCTTGTGACACGTACATTTATCCATTTTCATACAAATTGGTACCGGACGGTTTCGCAGATGGTGAGTTTGGATGAATTATTAAATTCTTGACATTTCAAAAGCAAAAATGGATGACTATTCAACGGGGCTATTATATTAATCCTTGCTCAAGTCCAACAAGTACAACCATCTGTCCGACTAACAATTTGTTTTTTAGATCACTGTGAAAAAAGGAAACGTGTGACTTAATATATATCTCCACCGATTAACCGCCCCACATTAGGCATCTGGAGGTCCGTATGTCGGAATATGTCGTTAGAGCAGGGGACACGCTATCGAAAATCGCGGCCGTTAAACTTGGGGCGGCCGGCAAATGGCGTATTATCGCTGAATTGAACGGAATTGTAAATCCGAACCGAATACGGGTGGGGCAACGCCTTCAACTACCGGCGGAAATCAAGGATGTCCCGAGTGTTATTAATACCTCTAGGGGAGTGCGGCCGGCAAATAAAACGCGCGTGCGAATCAGTGTCGAAAATGGCGCGGTATACTCGACGCTGCTTGGAAAACCAGAAAAAGTATTTGTCGGTCGATTGCATCGCAAAGGATTGCACCGGGTTGGTTTACACGAACCGGAAAATTTTCTAGCGAATCACCGTCAAAAGCTACGTGAAGTAAACCTTACCGATTCGGAAGTGAATGTAATCTTTGCAACATCAGAAAATGAAGGTAATCTGGATACTGTTAATACCTGGGATAACCAGTATATCAGCTTTGGGATGTTTCAATGGACTGCGGGTGGTTCCGGAAAACCAGGGGAATTGCCGGCCCTTCTGAAAATCATAAAAGAACGCTTTCCGGATAATTTTCAGCATTATTGGGCGCAGTTTGGTCTTGATGTGGTTGATGTCAATCAAAAGGTAGGGTGGTTCAGTTATCGCGGGAAAAAGCTCATCGATACAGTGGATAAAACCATGCTACGACATCATATCTGGGCCTATCGCTTTGCCCGTGCCGGATCCGACATCGAAATCCAGGCCATTCAGATCCTTCATGCGATCAACCGTTTCAAGCAGTTTTACTACACAAAGTCTTCTAAGCTTGACGGTTACGCACTGTCGGAGCTTCTCACATCCGAGTTCGGAGTCGCCTTACTGTTGGATAACCACGTCAACCGCCCGGGATATGTGCACGCATGCGTGTCCGAAGCGTTGCAGCAAAGCAACCTAACCGCCGCAGAAATGTCCCGCGGTGGTGATACAGAGGAACAAATGGTTATCCATAAATATTTGGAGATTCGTGAAACCTTCGGAAAATATCCCATGACGGATGCCAAGCATCGAGCACACATCACCCGTGGGTATTTGGTCGACGGCTTCATTTCTGATCAGCGAGACTCCTTTATTTCAAGTTCGGTTCTATAAATACGCAATAATACGAGTTGATTAGACGGCGATCATACTAAGATTTTTAGAAAGGCGCCGATCAATGAGGAGTATTAGCCGCTTGGGCTCACAAAATTGAAAGAATTGTAAGAAAGCAACGAAAAAGCAAAAAGACACGATGGACTAAGCAGAAAAATCACCTTAACTCAACATGAAAGGAGATAATATGAACGATCAAGTTGTTTATACGTCAAGCGCTCGCATCGAACGAGTAAAGGGTCCGTTGCGACGTGCCTACCTGCCCCAGACAAAAGATCCGGTGATGTTTGGCGTTCACTCGGAGATTGCCGAACACTATGGAGTGGACCCCGATGTGCATGCACCGCAGGCCACGACGCTGGATTATGTGGTCGCCTCAGCGGCCGGGTGACTGACCGGTACGTTTGGCAGCGCGCTGGAAGCGCGTCAGATTTCAGCCGGAGAAGGTTACCTGACGTCTGAGGCTCGCGGGGAGGTTGAAAAAGACGGCAGGGTTCTGGTGATTAAGCGGATCCACGTAACCTATCATCTAAGATTACAGCCCGAGCAGCGCGAGACTGCTGAAAAGGTGCTGGGCTTCCATGCTGATGCTTGTCCGGTAGCGCGCACCCTCAAAGGGTGCGTGGAAATATCGACGGAATTGAAGATGGAAGACGTATGAGTAGGTTTTGCGCGTTTTGACGATCGCAGCCAATGGTTCGGTTGGATTACTGATTTTGCTTGAAACCGGGAGAGAAAATATGAGCGAACTAATCGATGTCAAGAAAGATGGAGCGATTGCGGTCGTCGCTTTGAATCGGCCGGATTCTTACAATGCATTCAACTATGAAATGATTTCCAATTTAGCAGTAAATTTGACGGCTCTGGCAGCCGACGAGAATGTTAGAGGTATTGTTATTGTTGGAAAAGGCAAGGCTTTTTGCGCGGGTGGTGATCTCAAGTGGGTTCTTGGATCTCAGGGAAAATCCTCAGCTGCCTTTCACAGACTGGCATCTCAGTTTCACTTGGCCATCCTGGAAATTCGCCGCATGAAAAAGCCGGTTGTCGCCGCTGTCAATGGCATTGCCGCTGGAGGTGGATTTTCCCTTGCATTGGCATCTGATTTCCGAGTGATGGAAAGATCCGCCGTTTTAAAGCAAGCCTATACCTCAGCCGGAATTTGCATTGACGGCGGAGGCACGTTTACGTTGCCACGACTTGTCGGCTTCGCGCGGGCGCTTGAAATAGTCGCTTTCGATGAACCCATATCTTCTGATCAAGCCTTCGCGTGGGGACTGGTAACCAAAGTGGTTGAAGATGGAACGGCGCTCGAGGAAGCCAAGAAAATGGCACAGCAACTTGCGAAAGGCGCCCTCCATTCGTTTGCCGTGACAAAGAAATTACTCACAGACTCGTTTAACACCTCTTTTGAAACTCAAATCGAGCTGGAAAGAGATGGATTGGCTGCTTGTGCAGATCATCCCGATGGGCAGGAAGGGTTGGCTGCTTTTTCAGAAAAGCGTCAACCTAAATTTGGTGCTGCCTATTAACCTGAGCTAAACATGAATACGTCTGACATTCGAGCTGCGCCAAAAAATTGCGGGTGAGGAGGAGATTTCTTCTAATCAGTTAAAGTAACCATTGTTGTGTTAACCTTACAATGATATACGATCAACGTGTAGCCATTTTTCCGGCAATGATATATTAACCTGGCTATTTGGGTCAGGATTCTTTACTAATTCAGTATCATCAG
Source organism: Desulfobacterales bacterium (assembly GCA_050121225.1). Classification (GTDB taxonomy): domain Bacteria; phylum Desulfobacterota; class Desulfobacteria; order Desulfobacterales; family JAFDCJ01; genus JAFDCJ01. The sequence goes on along the minus strand of JASFJP010000387.1, from coordinate 208 downwards.
GACCCGTGACTTTTGGTGATGCATATAGTAGAATTAGCGTAGTCATGGTGGAATTCGATAAAAACAAAATTCCCTTTATTTTTCAGGGCATATTGGCGCTAGTGGCCGTTGGCGTGGTGATGAAATACGCGGGAACCGTGATCCTCCCCCTCGTCATCGCCTGGCTGCTTTCCTATCTTATCGCCCCAGCGGTAAATTATATGACCCA
>JASFJP010000386.1:0-4946 GCA_050121225.1 Desulfobacterales bacterium | reverse complement strand
CCATAGGGCGATCACCTCATTTCAATGGGAGAATTACCGGTTGATGGGATGTTGTCCCGGATGCTCGGGAGAGGCCTATGGATAAAAATTTTTGCAACTGGTCAAGAATAATTGGCAACCCCGGTTAAATGCAGTTTAGCCAGCATTATGCATGTAACGCCATGAATATGGGACAACACCACGACATCGATTTCTTTAGGATCAATTCCCAAGTGCTGCATGTTGCTGAGCAACACGGCGCTGCTGCCGCCTGAGTCAAATAGAATGGTTTTTTCCGCTCCCTTAATGACGCAGGCAAAACCCCATGAAGTTGTTAATCCCTCTTTGTAGAGGTTGTTGTCATAGACCACAGTTATGCTAAGTCTTTTAGTCGTGGTTGAAGTGGCATCTCTAAATGTCGGTTTGATGGTGGAAGTCTTCATAGAATGAGTATAGAAAATTGGATTGCAAGCCGTGAAAATCGTGAGGGAGGATATCATCGAAAGTAAAAAGGCCTTTATCACTCTGATCTCCTTGAGATTAACCGATTCATTTGTAAGACATATTTGCTACCAGCGGCTCAACCTTTGGTCTAATCGTTAAGACTGGATAAGGAGCCTGTCGAATTACTTTTTCAGCCACACTGCCCATCAGGGCATGGGAAGGATCCGTTCGTCCGTGGGTAGTCATAACGATCAGATCGGCATCTTTTTCTTTGGCGGCCTCAATTATTCTCTCAGCCGCCGGTCCATCTTCGACAAGAGTTTACGTCTCAAAATTTTCATTCTCCCCTTATTCCGTACCCCGAGATCTTATAATCAATAGGGGGCGGTCCACACGATGCAATAGTCCAGCGGCAACACTGCCGTAAAAAACTCTTGAAAGACCCCCGCGGCCATGACTGGCCAACGCGATCAGATCCACGCCCTCTTGTGAAGCCATGTTTATGATCCCCTCCACCACCGGGCTATAGGTCACGTGGGTTCGGCTTTCGATGTTTTTTCCCCGGAACTCTCCCTGGATCCCTTTCAGGTGTGCCTCGGCCTGCTTTTTCGCTTGATCGAGCTCCTGCTCCGATACATTAATAAATGCGCCTTCAGGAGTGCTGGTGGCCGCCTTGTATTCGATGACCTGCAAAAATATAATTTTTGCTTTAAACCGTTTGGCCAGCTCTTCCACATGAGGCAATATCCTGTCTGCTCTTTTTGATCCATCCAGCGGAACTAAAATTTTGTGATACATATCACCTACCTCCTTCTGATTGGAATGGTTCCAATTTGCTCCGTCTTTACTTAGCTTCAGTTTCTGCCGAAAATTCAATGGCTCCCCGATATGCCGTTGTTAATTCCCGAAGTATCTTTTTTGCAATGATTGCGTGAAAGATATCCGGTAAAAAAAGATGCACGCACACTCGAGAAGCCATTCAGATACCGCCTCGAACTTCCCGTTTTAAGTTTAACCTTTGAAGCCTGTTGGGCAGTTCATGGTTTAATTATTATGTGTTGAAGTTGAGGGGTATTCCTTTCATTTTACTGTATTAATGGGCATAAACCATGCCAGAAATAGAAAAATTTCGATATTTTCGGCACCTCGGTTTTCTTTGATTTACATATATCCACTATGGCGAAGGGATCTGTACACAACCCGGCCGCCGTCGAGGTTATGGCATTTCGATCAGCCTGCCGGCGCCCACATCCAGAAAATCGTCGCCGTAATCCTGCTTGAATGTCTGTCCGGCCACCTCACTTGCACAATGGCAGGTGCTAACCCGTTCAACAGCCACGTGATCGCCATGAACTTTGAAAATAACTAGGCTGAGAAAGCTGATGGGATGGCTGCCAGAGAGCTCGAGCTCGAATTTAGATGATGTCCCGAGATTGGTAAAGTGCTATCAACTAATTGGATCGTTTGGTCATTTCTAATTGAAAGCGACTATAGAACCAGCGCATTGAATGTCTTAGGGGCACTCTTAACCGGGTTGGGGCAGCCGCATAAGGTGCCATACTCATGCGGCTGCCGGGAGGATGCCTGTTATGGCATTAACAGAGCATCACTTTTGTAATGGCTCGGATTCATTTTGGAAGGTCGCCGACAACCCTGCTTTGTGAAAATGTTAAAGCATGTCTCCCCATGCTAGGTTGAGATTAATCACCCAATGTATCCGCTGTTGCTTCTGCTTCAAGATGTTCTTTCCACCTCTTCTCACCCCAAAGGTCCGGCTTGGTTTCTTCAACCTCATACATTGATTCCCAGGAAACATCCATATCAGAAAAAGTCTTTTTCAATTCTTCCATATCCGGGGCCAGCCATACGCAAAAACGTACCCCTTCCTTTCGGTTATAATACGTTTTGATCCATTCAGCAGTTTCAACCTGGGCGAGTTTCCTCCAGTTTTCCTCCACAATCTCCCAGCTAAGCTCCGGTTCTTTATGTACCGCCATGAATTTTTTCATTTTTAGACCCCCTTTTTGTTTGGATATATTATTCAACCAGATTTATCCGAAAAATGGCTTTTTTATCCAGTTTATTTATTCCCATTTCTTGAACTTTCTCTTTTAGATTGAATCCATCAAACAGGCTCAATCCAACCGCACGGATCTTCAGTCTGCCCATAATGAAACACCATACAGGCCGGATCCATTTCGATGGCAGTATAGGGCTCGATACACGGATTGAACCATCCCTTCTCAGGCGCGTACTCCATGTTGAACATATGATCTGTGAAGTGAATACCAAACCCCAGATTGCTCTCATCCGGCTTCGTTTTCATTTCATCTGTTTTGCGAATGACGAGTTCCACGGTATAAACCCCCGGAAATAATTTTCATGACCTTGAATCCGCGAATGTCATTTTTAGTCATATGTGTAAGTCGCATTATAGGGGAAAAGAAAGGACGGAATGTTGGAGATTTTATGACAACTAAAATAGTACCGTCCTTTCCCTGGAAGCACTGCAGCCTCCCACTGCTGAAAAGTAAAAGAGCCTTTAGTAAGGTCTAAACTTCTTCCATATCCAATAAACTTTTATCATCGGGAAGTTTTACATTTCCTATTGAAACGCTCTCAACATTCAAGTTGCGATACTCGTCGAGCAGCTCATCACCGATAATTTCATCACGATGATGTTGCCGCAACTTTTGGACGTCCTCATACTTTTGGGCGCAATTGCGACACAGACGGGTGGCCGGCAAAACTTTCAGCCGCTTTATCGGAATCGACTTGCCGCAGATCTCACATATTCCGTATTTGCCTGAACTCATTTTAGTGAGTGCTAGCTCTATTTCTCCGATCTCTTCTTTACCTCGTTCATCCAGTTTATGAATGAGCCGCGCTAAATTTTCTTTTTGAGCCGAATCAATTGATTCGATAAAATGCTGTCCCAATTCTTCGCGCTCAAATTCCAAGTGCGCAACCTGCTCGAACATTTCCCGGCGGCGATTCAATAATAGTGATTGTAATTCTTTTAGAGTGTTTTTCTTCATCAACTTTCACCTGAACCCTTACTTCTGAGCGTCCACAGGTTCAAAGCTTGTCAGCCTGCCTGCAGTGGGGAACTTTTGGTGGATTCACCGGTCAAAATTAGCTTTTTTCATAGAATTATTTGGGATTCGCTTTGGATCGGGCTGCAAACAGCCCGATCTAAAGCTATATTTTCGGTACTGGCGGCGCTTAGTCATCTGGTTTCTTTTCCGCTTCCAGATCATTCATACGACGTTCAATGGCGTTAAGATCATCTTTGAGCGCTTCGGCTTCCTCTTTGAGCATTCTGACTTCGTCTTCCCGCGAATGGTAAGGCTCGCGATACGGGCCTGACCAATCCGACCGCCTTCGCGCCCAGCGGGGCAAACCGGTTTCCCAAAACATATGCCGATACCCTCTGCCTCTGCCATAACCAAAACCGATACCACGCCTTGACCCTGATCTTTCGAGCCCATATGAGGCCCCGGAATTGCAGGGCCCACGCCCCCAGCCGGTCATCGGACCACCGCCGGCAGGTCCGGTTCCATCAAAACCTGGCATCGAAATCACCTCCTTTTGTCAGTAAATTTTCTTCGCCTCATAAATCAACAATGCAAAGAATTGGTATATTGGCTTCTCAGAATGCCGTTATTTTCTCCGGCGCAGATCCTTATTTTTAAAATACCCTTTATCTAGGTTTAGAAGATGCACGTACACCCGGGAAGCCTTTTACTTTTTCATTTTTATACCTCTAGCCAAAGCATATTGTGTGCCAGTTGAGTACAATTATAAGAAGTACTTTAAATTCAATTTATTATCGCATCGATGACTTGATAGAAATATTTCGCAACCCTCGCGAAATAGAAAAATTTCGAACCCAATGTTGGAATTATTCTAATTTATTCCCCAATCCAAAATATGTTCTAAATAATTTAAAAATTAACCACCTGAATTTACTATTACTTATTTATTAAGTGGTTGATGGCATGTTTACTGCCTTAAAACCGCTATTAAATAGAAAGCACAAAATCTTCAGCATTTCGAGCCCCGGCAAGCCAGAAAAATTAGGCGCCTCATCGACCGGTTAAAGTGCTTTTCGCCGGGCAGCGCCTCAAAGACGGCATCTGCCATTTTACGGGTATTTCCGGTCTGACTTGAATACACAACTAGAGATTTCATAACATTTCTCCTTTTTTAGGTAATTCAATTCAAGGCTCAACGTGCCACAGGATACAATGGCGATGTCCGTAAATGATACGTTGTTCATTTCCATTCCCCCTATATTATGCGGTATCATGTCATCCCAAGTTGACATAAGAAACCGATTGGGAGGTATTGGGTATTCGGTGTTAGCTATTGGTTTAAGGCTTTTGACGTCCAGTTTCATATTTCTTTCTTGACAAGCATTTCCTCATGGTGTCTTCAATTTTTGATTCGCAATCAGACCGGAATTATCAACCGGAATTCTAGACGGGCTTTTGCAGGTTGACGCACCTAACATTTCACTG
>JASFJP010000385.1:0-4947 GCA_050121225.1 Desulfobacterales bacterium | reverse complement strand
TGAAATGTTTGACCTCGTCAGCGATAGCCTCGAATACAACCAACCGCGCACTTGCGCGACCATCATCGCGTATGCTCCTTTTTTTTCGTTAGATAATTGTTAGAAGCACGTTAGTTTTTCTTTAGGCCAGTTCCTAGATAATTTTCACCTCGGTCAAGTTGATTACAATGATATATATAAAAATTTAAAATATATTAAACGACTATCAGGAGCAAGGATATTTTTTACATCGGCGAGTGTCAATTTACAGCTTATGATCGCTTAGTCTAAATCCCGCCAATAGCGCTGATCGAAAGGCTAAATATAAATCTAAGACATTATTAATATTAGTTTAACAACCTAACGGTATTGTTGGTACAATTTTGGCTTTGCAGTCACTGCGCAATTTTTTTGCTATGCTGGTAAACTTCTAACATGCTGGATTGATAAGGTCTGACGCGGAATATGGAGAATCAAAAGCATTATATCATTGACACGAACATTTTACTCGAGGATCCAAAAGCACTAGCGAAATTACGTAACGGAAACGAAAATACAGTTTACATACCTTACCACGTTCTGCTCGAACTGGATAAATTAAAAAAAAGTTCTAAGCTAGCACATATCGTCGCCAGGGTAATTCAATATTTAATCGATAATCCTGAGAATTACCACGTCCTTAATTCCGGCGATATTGCCCCTTCACTTTCTAATCTAGTTGACCGTCATATCCTGGATGAAATTCAAGATAGTGGGCTGGAGCAGCCCATTCTGGTTACTAACGATAAGCTGTTTCAGCTTCAAGCACGCCTGCGCGGAATTAAAAGTGAAATTTACCAAGAGTCCGTACCGTTTAAATCAGAAGCAGAATACTTCACCGGATTTGTGACCGATCGAGATCAGGCTGCACTCAATACGTTTATGTGGAACGAACAGGGAAAGCCTGTTTTTTTCGGAATACACGGTGAAAAGGTGATTGATTACCAGCACTGTATCTGGAAAACCAAACCGCGGAGCATATTTCAAAACATTGCACTAGAATTAATGACGAATTTGGATATTCACATCGTCTCGGTTCAAGGCGATGCCGGATACGGCAAGAGCTTTCTGGCGCTGGCAGCCGCACTTCATATGGTGATGGAGAAGAAAACCCATGGGAAAATCTATCTGATCAAACCGACGATTGAAATTGGACAAAAACTCGGGTACTTGCCGGGCAGAATCGACGAAAAAATAGAACCTTTCGCACGCTATGTTTCAGATCTGATGCTAAAACTTCACAAACAGCGTCCAATTAACAAACTATTTAGTGAGGTTGATAGCAACCCTCCCCGGTTTAATCCAAAAATTTTTGAGATCTTACCCTTGGCCTATATTCGTGGTCTAAACCTTGAAAATGCCGTCGTCATTGTTGACGAAATGCAGAATCTGTCCCGCGCAGAATGCCGGGCGCTACTCTCAAGAATGGGTGAGGGCGTCAAGTGTATCTGCCTGGGAGATATTCACCAGGTGGACAACCCTTACCTAAACCAGGAGAACAACGGTTTAAATTGGGTTGTAAAAAAATTCAAGGGAAGCAGAATATATTCACACATAGTTCTAAAGGGTGACAAATCTAGAGGTCCGATTACGGATTTGGTGATAAATTCAGGATTGTAACCTGAACCCTTTTCCAAAAAGCGATGTATTTCCTTCCAACGAGCAAGCTCTCAATAGCCGCATTATCTGTAGGGTCGCGGGGTTCACTCCTGCGCAAAATGTTTCATGCTATCGTGAACCCTTATGCCGGATCATTTTTAGCGAAAAACACACCCAAATCTAATAAAAGACTAATCGTAAGCCCCTAAGATATATAAGAATTGGTAAGGAAACCCCATGAGAGCCCTGGTTAATAGTGTCACCCATTGGGATGCTGTTTTTGCATCGGCGATTTTCGGCCTGAAGGGGAAAAAGCTGATTGCTTGTGTCATGCCGTGGCTATCCCACACTGCAAACGGATATTACTATCCAATCGTTCCGGCATTGCTTTTAACAATTAATCCGCAGATGGCAGGGCGTTTTCTGCTTACGGGACTGTTTGCCTTTTCCATCGAACTTCCTCTGTATAAGGTGTTGAAAAACGGAATTAAACGCGACCGTCCCTGTGAAGCTCTATCTGATGTCCACCGGCGCGTATCACTCAGCGATCAATTCAGCTTTCCATCCGGGCACACTGGTGCGGCCTTCGTTATGGCGACGTTGATCAGTTATTTTTTCCCGATTTTAAGTATGCCGTTAGTTATTTGGGCGTTGCTGGTGGGATTTTCTCGCATCTATCTCGGTGTCCATTATCCTTCAGATATACTGGCAGGCATTGTTGTTGGAGTACTAAGTGCTGTTAGTGCCCTAATTATCGTCGGTTGACGCGCATCCAAAGGTCGGGTTTATGAAAATTCTTTACGGGGTTCAAGCAACCGGCAACGGTCATATCAGCCGCTCCCGGGAAGTCATCCGGGAACTGAAAAAGATGGGTCATGATCTCAGGGTGATTTTAAGCGGCCGCGATCCATCTCTGTTCTGGGAAATGGAAATCTTCGAGCCCTATGAGAGCTTTCGGGGTTTGACCTTTGCTTACCATCGCGGCAAACTCAAATATATTCAAACCGTGCTGCAATTAAATCTCTTTCAATTTTACCGGGATATCCATGCCTTTAATACCGATGGATACGATTTGGTGATTACCGACTTTGAACCCCTTTCTGCTCGCATCGCGCGACGAAACGCGCTCCCGTTGATCGGCATCGGGCATCAATATGCGTTTGTGCATGATATACCAATGGACGGGGCCAATTCCTTGTCCCGCTTCGTCATCAAGAACTACGCTCCGGTTGATTTTCCCATCGGTCTTCACTGGCATCATTTTGACCAGCCTATTTTACCCCCGATAATCCCTAATCATTTTAGGCAAAACCAGCAAGTTACGCCCAATAAGATCATTGGTTATCTCCCGTTTGAAAAGTCGGACGATATTATTGCTTTAGTAAAAGATTTTGCCCGATATGATTTCTATATTTACCATCGCTTCAAGAAAGCCGAAGATCATAAAAACCTGCACCTGCGACCCTATTCGAGAACCGGCTTTTTGAATGATCTCGCCGAATGCAACGGTGTTATCTGCAACGCTGGATTTGAACTTGTGAGTGAAGCGCTTTGTCTGGGTAAACGGATTTTAGTGAAACCACTGGCCGGACAGATCGAGCAAGTTTCAAATGCGTTGGCAATTTCTCTCTTGAAACTGGGTATGGTGATGAGAGAATTGGATAAAACCAGGGTTGCTCAATTGTTAGACAGTCGAGCCGGAACTCCCTTGGAGATTCCCGACGTTGCTTTGATGATTGCCAACTGGATTGACAGCGGTCAGTGGGAGGATGCAGACGGTCTCGCGCGGATGGCCTGGAGCCGAAATAAAACGGTCATCGGAAATAAAAATTAAAACCCATTGCTTAAATTTATAACCAGAAATCGGTATTCAAACAGACCGAATCAGCGATATTTCGTTGTCCATCACGTTTCTCAACCATAAAAGCATCATCTCCGCAAAAAAATGAATTGCCACGTCATTTTCACTAAATTTTAATTATCCTCTAATCGAGTGCTAATACCCTTCATCTATTACGCTTTCATGCTATTGCAAAATATTCATTATTATCTGTTTATTTAGGAGAATGAGATCGTGAAATCGAATCCCTGCCGGCAATGCCAATTGAAAAATAAGGATAAAAACAATCAGATGTGCATGTACTGTGAAAAACGTCTTGCTTACATCAACCATCTTGAATTGGTTTCAAATTTCGGAATAACCAACACCGAAGAAAGACCACCAACGCCCCGGCTGCCGACGTTATCCGGAATGGCATACTTGTTTACCGATAGTGTATGAGTGTTGTCAGACTCGATTCCGATGTGACTCGGCAGAGCTATTCATGAAATAAACCAAAGAATATAGGAAGATTTTATTTGGTTTTAAAAATGTTGGAATTTTACCATGACGGCAGTTTTTGTGGCGGCAAAAAGGGTGTCTCTCATCCCGTGGTCTTTCTGTTGTGTTAAGAAGCTAACAAAACTCTAACATAATAAACATTTGAACCTAACAATTTGTCCATAGCTTAGTCGAGATTTAGGAAAGAGAATCAGCGGTATCTAACCAACCGCAAAAAAAAAGGAAAAACATAACAAGATGTCACCCACGACATTGCTTATCGTTCTACTGGCTCTCTCTACGCTAGCCTATTACATTGGTCGACGTCGCGCTTTCGCTGTGGCCGGTGATGCTGCCAATATCAAAAATTTGCACTCACGTCCTGCATACTACGGATCTCTCACGGCTCTGTGGTGTGGCATCCCTGCACTGCTTTTATTTGGATTCTGGATGGCCTTCGAATCCAATGTCATTACCACATTAGTGGTGGCGGATCTTCCTGAAGAAATCCGAGCCCTACCGGAGGCGCGACTGAATCTGGTGGTGAATGACATTAAAAATCTGGTTAGCGGTAATATTGTATCCGGAGAGGTCAACCCAGTTATGCAGGCTGCTGCCGACCATTACCGTAGCTTACAGGTCACCAGCAAAGCAGCCTTGGCAGTCGTTGCCATTTCTTTGGGGATTGTGGGCCTCCTTATTGTACGGGCAAAAATAACACCGACACTGCGAGCCCGCAATGTGGTAGAGAAAGTCATCAAGTATATTTTGATTGCCTGCTCCACAATCGCCATTTTTACCACCATCGGCATTGTCTTGTCGGTGTTATACGAAGCGATTCTCTTCTTCAAAGTCATACCAATTTCGGATTTTCTTTTTGGACTGGAGTGGAGTCCGCAAATGGCCATTCGGGCCGACCAGGTCGGTTCATCCGGCGCATTCGGCGCCATTCCGGTTTTCTTAGGGACGGCGCTGATTTCAGCGATTGCCATGTCAGTGGCGGTTCCGAT
>JASFJP010000384.1:0-4968 GCA_050121225.1 Desulfobacterales bacterium | reverse complement strand
GCTGCTGATTATTCCCTAATTCCATAAAGGCGGTGTCCAGGGAGGACTCGATCATGTAGCCGATCTGGCCCTGGGTCATGGCCCCGATGATCTCCAGAGGCATTTTGGGCACTTCGTCACAGCTTTCCTGCTGCAACAATAGGTTACCAACCTGGGGGCCGTTGCCGTGGGTGATGACAATTTTATATTTTTGAGATAGCTTGGCTATTTGGCCCATGGTCAGTTTAAGGTTTTCAAACTGCTCCTCAGCAGTTCCTCGCTGACCGCTTTGGATCAGAGCATTGCCGCCAAAGGCCACCAGCATAATTGGTTTTTCTGCCATGTTTCAAATCTCCTCAAATAGTCTACAAACTGCTGTTACGCCTTTCTCGATTCTACATCAGCAGCCAAGGGTGGCGACCATGACGGCCTTTATGGTGTGAATCCTGTTCTCTGCTTCGTCCCACACGATGGATGCCGGAGACTCAAAAACTTCCTCGGTAACCTCCATAGCCTCAAGGCCAAACTTCTGGTAGACTTCTTCGCCGATGACCGTCTCACGGTTGTGAAATGCCGGCAGGCAATGCAAAAATTTTACATCGGGATTGCCGGTTTTTTTCATGGCCGCTGCATTGACCTGATAGGGCTTGAGCAATTTGATTCTTTGCTTCCACACCTTTTCGGGCTCACCCATCGAGACCCACACGTCAGTATAAAGAAAGTCACAGCCCTTGACGCCTTTAGCCAGATTGTCGGTGATCGTAATCTTGGCACCCGTTTCCTGGGCAATCTTTTTGGCCTGGGCCACCAACTTTTTATCCGGATGAACACTTTTGGGGGCCACGGACCTAAAATCCATGCCCATTTTGGCCGCACCCACCAGCAGGGAATTGCCCATATTGTTTCTGGCATCGCCCAGATATGCAAAGGACATACGGCGCAGTGGCTTATCGGAATGTTCCATCATGGTAAGAAAATCCGCTAGGACCTGGGTTGGGTGGTACTCGTTGGTTAACCCGTTCCAGACCGGCACACCAGCATATTTGGCCAGCTCTTCGACGATGTCCTGGCCAAACCCGCGATACTCGATGCCGTCATACATCCGGCCCAACACCCGGGCCGTATCTTTCATGGATTCTTTGGTTCCCATCTGAGAACCGGTGGGTCCCAGATAGGTCACATGAGCCCCCTGATCATAGGCAGCGGTTTCAAAAGCGCACCGGGTGCGGGTTGATGCTTTTTCAAAAATTAAGGCGATGTTTTTACCTTTTAGGCGCTGTTGTTCAAGACCGGCATATCGAGCCTTTTTCAGGTCCAAGGAAAGATCCAATAAAAATTTAACTTCCTGGGGCGTAAAATCCAGAAGTTTCAAAAAATGTCGATTTCTCAGATTAAAAGCCATTCCTACCTCCTCATAATATTAGTCGAAAATCTTTTTCTGTTGATGGTGTCAGCCGCACCAACGGTCCGGTTTAATCTCGTTTGATAGCGCTGGTGAAATTGAACAATTAGTCAAAATTGGGGGCGATATAATAGCCTGAGATGTAATTAAAAACTTAGACTCGCCTTTCTGGCGGCGCATGCTTAAATACCCTATAAAAATGCAGCCTCGGACATAATTATCGTTGTTTTATGTCGTCACCCCCATGACATGTGTCTGCATTTTTATGGTCGAAGATGGAAGGAGATGCTCTGGATGTAAGAACTGTTGCAATTGATAGTTCAATTGTCCAAGATAAATGTTAACAGCAAATATGATGCCAGAAGCTGTAGAAAAGAAAAAAACAACTATTGAATGTATTTTTAATAAGTTATAAGAAAAAGAAGATAGATTAGGTCGTCACGAAAGCAGAAAAAAATGTTGCATAGCACATATGTGTAGCGCAACACAACTGTGCGATACTACAGTACATCGACGGGTCTTCTGATGTCATATTTCTGAAATCGCCGATACATCGTCCAGCGGCTGATCCCCAGTAGACGAGCAGCTTTGGAAATATTCCAATCGGTTTTCTCCAGGGCTTTACGGATTGCCACAGGGTCATCACTCCCGCGGTCCTCAGGTAATCGTTTGACAATACGGGCGGGGGTATAATCCCGAATTTCGGCCGGTATATGCTCAAGTTGAATCATAGGATCTCGACACAGAACAAAAGCCCTTTCGATGGCGTGTTCCAATTCACGGACATTGCCCGGCCAAGGATAGTTCATAAAAGCCTGCAGGACCTCCTTCGAGACACCGGTGATTTTGTTATCATAATTTTTTTGGAAGACTTCGCAGAAATGGTTGATTAATAGTGGAATATCTTCGTACCTCTCGCGCAGCAACGGAAGATTAATCTCGATTACATTCAGTCGGTAATAAAGATCTTCCCTGAATTCGCCGATTCTGATGGCCTCTTTTAGATCCCGATTGGTGGAAGCCAGAACACGTACATCCACTTTGCGCGGATTGGACTCCCCCACCCGGTCGAATTCTTTTTCCTGAAGCACCCGTAATAATTTCAACTGGATTAGAGGAGAGATATCACCAATCTCATCCAGCAGGATGGTGCCCCCGTCAGCCGCCTCAAAACGGCCGATTTTATCTCGATCGGCACCGGTAAAGGCCCCTTTGACATGACCGAATAATTCACTTTCAAGCAAGCTTTCAGCCAGTGCCGAACAATTAACAGTTACAAAAGGACTGTTAGCGCGGGCACCTCCGTAATGCAGAGCCCTGGCCGCCATTTCCTTGCCTGTCCCACTACCGCCTGTAATTAAGACGGTTGTTGTCTGGTTGGACAGAGTTTTCAAAAGATTATATATCTTTTGCATTTTTTCGCTTTTGCCAATTATGTTTTGAAAATGATGCCGCTCTTTTAACTCCTCTTCCAGATGTGCGAGTCGAGTAATATCCCGAATAACCAGTACCGCGCCCATAAAGTGGCCCCCTCTATCCAACAACGGAGAACTGTTGACCATGGCGATCAGTTTATTGTGATCGTGGTGTACGCATTCGATCTGGTAGTCCTGGATCGTTGTCCGCTTTTTCAACGTTTCCTGCAGTACCTCAAGACAGGACCGATCACATTCGGTGGTGCAGTCGGCAAAGGCTTGACCGTTATCCAATTTGAAACCGCATATTTTCTCGGCCGCCTTGTTCGCCTCGATCACATTCATTTCGGTGTCAACCGTGATGATGGCATCCTGGACACTGCTGAAGATTGACTCCAGTCGGCTGCGATGCCGCTCCAATTCTTCTTCAAACAGCTTGTTTTCGATCGCCCGGGTAATAATTTGAGCTGCGGTCGTCAGGATGTAAACATCCTCATCGATCCATTTGCGATGGTAGCGGCACTCATCAAACCCCATAAACCCATAGAGGTCGCCCTTGATGAACAATGGGACATTTAAAGTTGATTTGACATCAGCAGCCAACAACCGCTCCCGATAGTGATCGCCCGGTATATCCCGGGTATTCTCAAAATTGATAATTTTGCCTTCTTTAAGATGCCTGCTTCCCCAGGGGATGGTTATCTTCAGTTCATCCAGCGCCGCCAGGGTTGTGATGCCCCTGGCCACCCATTCGCAAATGCATGAAAAGGTATCAGACACCGGTTGGTAGGTAAAAATAAAGATGCGGCTGACATCCAGAATATCTCCCATGCTCCCCAGGGAAGCGTTTAGAAATATGTCCAGGACATCAACCGATACGGCATGCTCCGAAATGCCCGCCAGCATTTTCTCATAAGCAATTCGCTTTTTAAGTTTTTCGTCGGTTTCCATGGGTTGGGCCTTCGTCTAATATTTCCCAGTTTCCTGCCTGTTGGCAGCCAGCACATAAAGAAATTCAAGGCCAAGGGTCGCCGCCGCCAGCGATGTGATTTCCGCATGATCGTACGGCGGGGATACCTCGACGATGTCCATGCCAATCAAATTGCAGCCTACCAATCCACGGATAATCTTCAGTGCCACGTCAGTCGACAGGCCCCCGACCACTGGTGTTCCGGTTCCTGGAGCACATGACGGATCCAGGCAGTCAAGATCGAAGGTAACGTAAGCGGGATGATCTCCGACCACCCGCCTTAGGGCATTCAAGACATCAGAGGTCTTGTGATCCAACACCCAGGCGGCATCCAGCACCGCAAACTTGTGATTGCTTCTATCGTATTCGCTGCGAATACCGATTTGTACGCATCGTTCCGGGATTAACAGTCCTTCGTTTACAGCATGAAGAAACATCGTTCCGTGATCATACGGTTCCGGATTATCTTCAGTGTCGGTATGCGCATCGAAATGAATTACAGCAATCGAACCGTGCCTTTTGGCATGCTCCCGCAACAGGGGCAGAGTGATAAAATGATCTCCACCCAGGGTTAACATAATTTTTTCGGCAGCCAGAATTTGAGCCGCATGGCGTTGGAGTTGCGTTACCATCTGCTCGCCGGCAATAGGATCAAAACAAAGATCACCGCAATCGACGACGCGCAGAACATCAAAGACATGGAAATCCCACGGCCAACGACATATCTCCCAATCCAAGTGCTTGGAAGCTTCCCGAATAGCCTTCGGCCCGAAACGAGCGCCTGGCCGCATGGTAGACGCTATGTCAAAAGGTATCCCGCTGACGACAACATCCACATCATCATTTAAAAAATCCTGTGAAAGCGGACAGCCCATAAATGACGGGAAGTCAAAGCATGGAGAATCGCGATCACTCCCCTTTACCGATGGCATATCTTCATTAGCGTTTAGCGACATAAATTTCTTTACAGTAAAATTATCTATTTCAACTTAAAAATTGACCATCTTATGAAAATTCATAAGAGTCAAGGTCATTCCAAACCAACCGATACAAAACTACGAAGTTTCTTTTTCGATCAAACTGGCCGCTTTTCAGACCCGCAGCGAAGCTAAACTCTGAGAAATCGAAGACAATTTTACTGCCACTCGCTAGACCGCCATAGAGCCGAGAAAGCCGGGAAGATTTGCGATGGAATCCAATGT
>JASFJP010000383.1:0-4982 GCA_050121225.1 Desulfobacterales bacterium | reverse complement strand
ACACATGGGAGACTCTGCGACAGCTCTATCCCTCTTGAATCATCACAATTTATGACAGCGATGGCGGTATCTTTTTTAGGACCCTGATTCAAATACTCAGTAAAAAATCTTTTCTTGCTGGACCAATACGATTCCATGTTTCCATGAAAATCAAGATGGTCCTGGCTCAAATTGGTAAATACCGCGATATCAAACCAACAGCATTTAATTCGGTATAAATCCAGAGCATGAGATGACGCTTCCATGACGACATGGGTGGTTTCGTGCTGCTCCATTTCTGCCAGAATCCTTTGCAGATCTAAAGATTCCGGCGTTGTCATCGGATTGCTGTACGTTTTGCCTGAATAGCGATAGTTTATGGTCCCAATAACACCGACGTTGTAACCAGCTTGCATTAGAATGCTTTCGACTAAGTAGGCGACTGTGGTCTTGCCGTTGGTTCCGGTAATACCAATCAGTGTCATGCGTTCCGAAGGATTATCATAGAAGCGTGCGGCTATTTCAGCCAGTGCGATGCGCGTATTCTGCACATGGATTGTAACGGGATTGCGTTCTTGTACCTCGGCTGAAAGTCGTTCTACGTATGCATTGTCCGTCGGCTTTTGAGCTACAATTGCAGCGGCGCCTCTTTTTATGGCCTCTTGGATAAAGGCGTGACCATCCGTCGTCTGTCCTTTGATGGCCACAAATAATCCTCCTGGTTGAACTTCCTGAGCCCGATAGTAGATTGAAGTGATCTCGGGATCAGCCATTACAGCAGAAGCGTCAGCGTATACGGAATGGTTTCGATCCGGAATACGTTTTACTTTCTGTGCAAAACTGCCCGACCCCAGGCTGCCGGCACTGATTAAACTTTTGGCGCTAACCAAATTTGAAAGTTTCACCCTTTTGCCTTTATACCTAATGAAACTCTGAATCTGGATGGACCGCCTTCAGGCGGAATATTCAGATAATTGAGGATCTCATTGGCAATTGATTTAAATACCGGTGCGGCAACCAGACCGCCGTGATATTTCCCTTGTGGTTCATCAATTACCACCAATATCGCTATTTCCGGGTTGTAAGCCGGAGTGAAACCAACAAACGAAGCAATGTGTTTACGATGGGAATACTTGCCCTTTTCGTTGAGTTTACGGGCAGTTCCGGTTTTACCGCCAACGGAATATCCGTCGAGCGCAGCATTGATACCGGTACCACCCTCGCTGATTACGGTCTGCATGATATTTTTTACGATTCTGGCGGTGCGTACCGAAACCACTCGTCTTACCTGACGGGGCATAAAGCGATTTATGGTGCGGCCATGTTGATCAGTTATTTCCTGGAGAAGGTAAGGCTTCATGAGAATGCCGTCATTGGCAATGGTTGCAACCGCCGAAATCAGTTGAATCGCAGACACGGATAAGCCATGGCCGAAAGAAATCGCTGCGGTGTCGATATCAGACCAGGTTTTGTAGTGTGACAAGCTGCCGGGAGTCTCTCCAGGACAATCGATTCCGGTTTTTTGACCAAAACCAAAATCACGAAATGTGTGATAAAGTTTTTTTGCGCCGACTTTTTCACTTACCTTTACCGCACCAATGTTGCTGGAGAATTTTATAATTTGTTGCAACGACAGCCAACCATATTTGCGGATATCGTGAACGACATTTTTGCCGATTCTGTACGCACCATTTTCGCAGAAGAAGATCGTATTTGGCGTAATGCCGCCGGATTCCAGGGCGGCAGCGGCGCTGAATATCTTCATAGTTGAGCCTGGTTCAAAAGGATCTGTGAGGGCCCGATTGCGCCACAACGCTTTGTCGAAGCTTAAATACGAGTTTGGATTGAAAAGCGGATAATGCGCGATTGCCAAAATGGCGCCGGTGCGTGGTTGCATAACAATTGCCAGCGCAGAGCGTGCTGAATGCTGTTTTGCCGCTGCCTTCAACGCGCTTTCCGTGATGAATTGGATATTGCTGTCAATGGTAAGGACCAGGTTCTGACCGCCATTGTGGTGAAATTGCCTGGACTCTGCGCTAAATCCGTTGCCCAGTGCATCTTTGAACATCTTTATATTACTAAGCTCTCCCTGAAGGTGTGGGTCATAATAAAACTCGATCCCTTCGAGTCCTTTTCCGTCAAGACCGGTAAACCCCAACGCCTGGGCAGCCAGTGTTTTATTCGGATAAAACCGGCTGTACTCAGAAACGAAATCTATCCCCGGCAGTTGTCGATCCTGAATCGCTTTCGTTTCCTTGGCTGTTGTTTGGCGTTTGATCCAGACAAATGATTTTTTGGACGCTAATTTGCGTTGCGTTTTGCGTAAACTCAAATCCAAGGTGTTTGCCAGGATCTTTGCGGTCGCTTTGGTGTCGCTAATTTTAGAAGGGTAGGCAGCAATCGATGTGACCTCAATGCTTACGGCCATTTGCTGCAGGTTGCGATCATAAATGATGCCACGTTTTCCTGACGCGGTTAATGATTTTTCATATTGGTTGGATGCCTTTTCAGACAGCCACAGGCTGCGATATACCTGCAGATGAACGGCCTTGGCACCAATAGCCACAAAGGATACTAAAAAGAAAAAACCAACGCACCAGATACGGATTTTAAAATACTTATTTTGCATGAGCTATCGCGGTATAATGATCGTCTGTTCGGGTATTGGTGTAATTAAACCCAGCTGGTTTTTGGCAATTCGAGCGATGCGCTGAGGTGACCTCAGGCGCGCAAGCTCAATTTTTAAATTGTCCTGTAGTGTTGTTAACTGCTGCATTTTGGCTGTTTGCCTTGCAATTTCATAGCGAACACGCACGCATTGTACCCTGCACCAGGTGTAAAACAAAAGTTCGGCGATAAAAACACCCATTAACAGCAGGGACGCTATGATGACTTTTGGATTTCGCTGTTTGCGCTTCTTCTTTCGGTTCATAATGATGTGTCGTCGGATATCAGAAGCCACAGATCAGAACTAACTTAAACCAGATTTTGTCCTTTGACCTCTGTTGCCAGTTCTAGGATGTTTATAATTTTACGACTGCCCGGAGGCGTGTGCTTCTTGCCATCGGATTGGCTGCTATCTCTTCTTTTGTGGGTCGCACGACTTTTTTTGTTAAAGATCGGACCCGCGGTTTTTGGCCGCATACACATTTCGGAAAATCAGGCGGACAGGTACAGCCTTTCTCAAGGGCCTTTATTCGTTGCTTTACGATGCGATCTTCCAAAGAATGAAAGGACAATACACACAATCGGCCGCCAGGATTTAGCAACCTATCGACATCATCCATGAATAGTTTGAGTTTTTCCAGCTCCTGGTTAACTGCTATTCGAAGTGCCATAAATACCCGGGTGGCTGGATGGATTTTTTGTTTGAAAGAGGTTCGCGCCGGAATCGAGTTTATGATAATTTGTGACAATTTATCACTCGTTCGAATTGGCTTTTTTTGTCTTTCGCTCACAATGGCTCGTGCGATCTGCTTCGCCCAGCGTTCCTCCCCGTAATCTTTGAAGATTATTTGAAGCTCTTTTACGTTCAGCCGATTTATTAAACCTTCGGCAGTTTGAGGTTGGCGCACATCCATGCGCATATCCAACGGTTCATCTTTTCTAAAGCTGAATCCTCTGCCACTGTTTTCCAGTTGGTGCAATGATAAACCTAGATCCAACAGGATGCGGTCCACCGAAGAAATATGTATCTGTTCAAGAAATTCGGGAAGACGAGTGAAATTGCCGTGGAAGAGGTGGATGGTTAAGGGATATTCGTACAGGACGTCTCGAGCATGGTTTATGGCATCAATGTCTTGATCGATTCCTATTATCATTCCATCTGGGATGATTTTTTCACAAATCGCTTTGGCATGACCTGAACCACCCAGGGTGCAGTCGACATAAACGTTGCCGGGCCGGCAATTCAAGTAATAGACCACCTCATTCAGCATTGCAGGGATATGCCTGTAAGACATCAAATTAGATTCCTAGCTTGGCAATTTCGTTTCTGACCTCCTCTTTCTTCATATCTTCATCCAAGTTCATATTTTCATGATCCCAGTTATCTCTTGACCAAATTTCAAAATGATCAAGCACTCCTACGAGAACAATCTCTTTGCCCAGTCCTGCGTATTGCCTCAGGCTGGGAGGAACAAGAATGCGGTCTTGTTTATCGCATAGACAGTCGAATGCACCTCCGATGAACACGCGCCTGAATCGTCGCATATTTTCGCTCTTTTCGGCCATAGACAATATCTTAGATTCCAGATTTTGCCATTCGTTGAATGGAAACGCGACCAAACAACGATCCATTCGAGATATCATGACGCCGTCTTTACCATCCGATTTGATGACCTCACGAAACCTGGCCGGTATGATAATGCGTCCTTTAGCGTCGATTGTATGAAAAGAGCTTCCTCGAAACATTATTAACCATAATACTCCACATTTATCCACATTTATCCATATTTAAATACAGATTCCGATGAGTGTCAAGCACTAAATGAAAAATTTTTTCGAATTATAAAATAATTTTATGGTGTTAAAGGATAAACATGAATCTCAACAATGTGGAGAATAGTGGGGTGAGAAACGAAATATTGAAATCATTGGGTATCGATTCGGGGCACAGGTGACATTTATTGGCTGTATCCGATTTTCTTAATTTGCAAGGAAGTTGCACGGAGAAAGCTAAGGATGAAGGGCACAAGGAAAAGCCTAATTTAGGAGCCGGGAATTTTGAATAATGCGAATGAATGTTCCCCGACCCCTAAACCGATTTATTTTATATGAAACAAGTTCAAGAAATGCTAGTTATTGAAGGGGATAGACCATACTCTACAATAAAATTATAGCAAAATTTGTCTCCAATACCCTGAAATAACTGATTTATGAATTAGGCTAGCTCTTCAATAACCACCGGGGCCTCCTCAATAATCACCGGTGCCTCCTCGATAACTACCGGGGCCTCCTCAATAATCACCGGTGCCTCCTCGATAACTACCGGGGCCTCCTCA
>JASFJP010000382.1:0-5007 GCA_050121225.1 Desulfobacterales bacterium | reverse complement strand
CATAAGTGCACTATGGAATTGGAATGCTTCCATAAAACGCTCAAAATCCACGATGGTGGTTTGCGCATCCGCCTCCAGACCAAGTCCAATCTCCTGATCGACAGTCGGGTCGACTTTAGGGACAATTCCCTGAAAATACTTATGCAACATCGAAAGCACTCTGGAAAACAAATTGCCGAGGTCATTGGCTAGATCGGAATTGATACGCTGAATCAGGGAATCCTCGCTGAAGCTGGAATCTAATCCGAAGGTCATATCGCGCATTAAAAAAAAGCGAAACGCATCCAGACCATAAATATTTCGTAGTTGCAGGGGTTCAATGACATTGCCCAGGCTTTTGGACATCTTGCTTTGTTCAACATTCCAGTATCCGTGAACGTTTAGATGCTTGTATAGCGGTATACCGGCCGCTTTCAACATGATCGGCCAGTAAATGCCGTGGGGCTTCAGAATATCTTTGGCCACGATGTGTTGAGCAACCGGCCAAAATGTGCTGAAGAGGTCACCCTCAGGATACCCCAGAGCGGATACGTAATTTAACAGGGCGTCAAACCAAACGTAGGTGACATATTTATTATCAAAAGGCAGCGTGATGCCCCACTTTAGCCGGCTCTTGGGCCTGGAAATGCAAAGGTCTTCCAGAGGTTCTTTTAAAAAAGAGAGCACTTCCTTTTTATATCGTTGCGGTCGAATAAAATCGGGATTATTCTTGATGGTGTCGATCAACCAATCCTGGTAGCGACTCATTTTGAAAAAGTAGTTGGATTCTTTGATAACTTCCGGCTCGGTCTCATGATCAGGGCACTTTCCGTCGGCCAACTCTCGTTCGGTGTAAAATCGTTCGCATCCAAAACAATACATGCCTTCATATTCAGCAAAATAAATATCTCCGGCGTCATAGATTTTCTGCAATATCTGCTCCACTACCACCATATGGGCTGGGTCAGTCGTGCGGATAAAGTTATTATTGCTGATATTTAGTTCGGGCCACAGGTCACGGAACTGCTGACTAATCTTGTCCACATAGACTCTGGGGCTCATATTTTCTTTTTTAGCGGCTCGGACAACCTTATCGCCGTGTTCATCGGTGCCGGTCAAAAAATAAACGTTGGCACCGCGCATGGTATTAAATCGTGTGGCAACATCTGCCACGATTGTGGTGTACGCATGCCCCAAGTGGGGCCGAGCGTTAACGTAGTATATCGGTGTGGAAACATAGAAAGGTGTGGTCATTCTCACTCATTCCTTTTTAATTTGATCGGTTCCGGTTTCGATTTCCAGGCCGCCCTCTAAGCGAACCGTAATACGATTGCAGATGGCGTTGTGGCGAATTACTTTTCCTTTTCCGCTAACTGTCATAACGGTTTTTCCGAGTTTAGGCATATTTTTTTTTAGTTCCTGGTAGGTATCATATTCATAGGTCAGACAGCACATCAGGCGCCCGCACTGACCGGATATTTTTGTGGGATTCAATGACAGACTCTGCTCTTTGGCCATCCGGATGGATACTGGATCGAATTTATCCAGATATGCTGAACAACAAAGTTCCCGTCCGCAGCGGCCGATACCCCCACACATTTTGGCCTGGTTGCGGATACCCACCTGGCGCATTTCAATCCTGACCCCCAGCTCTTTGACCAGCATTTTAACGAGTTGACGAAAATCAACACGTCCTTCGGATGTGAAAAAAAAGGTATATTTATTTCCCTCAAATGACTTTTCGACACTGAAAAGATTCATTTTCAGCCCCAGCTCTTTGATACATTTTAAACAATAGGCATAGGCTGTATTTTCGTCCGCGAGATTTTTGTCTAGCTGTTGAAAATCTTTCTTATTTGCCAGGCGGTACACTTTTTTTAGCGGCCTGCTTGGAGGATTTTCACCCCACGGTGTCGGTGAAGCGGCGACTGTTCCGAAACCGAGACCCTGCTCCGTTTCTACGATAACATGGTCACCTCGATTCAGTACAAACGCACCGCAGTCAAAATCATAGATCTTACCGGTGGGCTTGAATTTGATCCCTACTTTTTTGTTCATATGGTGCCTGCATTTCCCTTGAAACAGCGCTTGGTCTAGAAGGATAAATAAATCACGAAAGCACGAAAGTACCCCGGTACCACCTTCCAGAGCTACGAGGCAGGCGAAGACACGAAAATGAACCTGAATAAATTTCGTGCTTTCCAGATTTCGTGTTTTCGTGATGAAAAAATCATAAAAAGGTCGAATTCAGCATGTGTTTGGTGTTTCGTGTTTGGTGTTTGGTGTTTCGTGTTTGGTTTTTGGTATAACGTATTCGTAATCATATCATTTTGTTGGATTGTTAAATCCTAAACCCTAAACGCCAAATACTAAACACTTTCGTGAAAAAATAACTTGCCTGACTTTTTTGCGCGACCAACAAGATTATATTAAACTCGAGCCAATTTCAATAGCATGCTTTCCATGGCCAGTCTCAAATTGGTTCCGACCCGCATAGCCTGGGCGGTCGACTGTATGATGTCGATTTTTGACAGCAGTACCGCTAAGTCCATTTTTTGAGCAGTCTGTTGCACGTTATCAGACAAATCCTGATTGACTATTTTTTCGGGATAGAATTTTCCCACGATAAGATCACGATACCACGATGTCATGATGTCGCAGGCCTCTGTTAAGAAATCCTTATCTCTAGAAATTTGTTCTCCGAAGGCCAAAAGACGACTGAGCGGCATTGACGACAAGGAATTCAGTTCATTGATCAGCCAGTTTCTGCGGTGAATCCAGCCAGACCGGTACATGGTAAGTGCCCGTGACAAACTGCCATTGGCCATAGGTGTGATAATCATTGCGGTCTGAGGCGGCAGCTCATATTTTCGGATCAGCAATGATTCCAGATTGTTTCTGGAGATCGGATTAAAGCGAATATGCTGACAACGTGAAACAATCGTCGGGAGAAGATCAGCTCTTTGTGTGGCCAGAAGTATCAGAATGGTCTTCTCCGGCGGTTCTTCCAAAACTTTGAGCAGAGCATTGCCAGCCTGTGGATTCATGGCCTGAGCATCCGAAATAATGACTACCCGAATTCTTGCCTCATAGGGTTTCATGGCAAGAATTTGACGCAGGGAACGAATCTGGTCGATTTTGATGAATGCCCCTGACGGCTCTATCCGAATGATATCCGGGTGGTTTCCGGATTCGATTTTTCGGCATGCTTTACAACCACCGCAGGGTGCGGTCGGCATCGGATCCAGAGCGGTGAATCGTCCATCCGGTGCTCTAATTGTCTCCTGACCAGAAAGGTGACCGTCACGTTCCCCCCGGCAGTTGCATGACGCTGCAAATGCGATAGCCGCATTTTCTTTGCCTACTCCTTCTATGCCGGTCAATAAAAGAGCGTGAGGAATTGTCCCATTTTGAAGGAGGGTGGTTAGGATTCTTATGGGACGGTCTTGATCTATTATAGAGTCAAACCCAGACACAATTCATTTCGTTCCGCTCATCCCGCCATCAGCGGAAGAACCATGGAGTAGTAGATTGAAATTATAAATAACTTCAATAATCTACCCGATCTTTCAATTCTTTTCCGGATTTGAAAAATGGCAGTTTTTTGGGACTGATAGTGACTTTTTCCCCGGTTTTCGGGTTTCTACCTGTATAGCTTTTATATTCTTTCACAAAAAAACTACACAATCCGCGAATTTCAACCCGTTCCCCCCGAGCCATGGCATCCGCCATGTTATCGAAAAATATCTGAACCACTTTTGCTGCTTCCGCTTTGGAAATGTTCGCCTCTGTTTTCAAGGCGGAAATGAGCTCCAGTTTATTCATACAACCTCCTTCCACAATGCATGTGCCCAACGGTATATCTGAAATTTATAATTCAAAACTTAATACAATGTCAAGCAGTTATGATAATATTTTCGGTATAATCTCAATATCTTCCTCGCCGACTTCAACTCCCGCATATTGCCCCAGCGCCTCTACATTTACGATAACACGTTCTTTTCCGCGGTACCTGACAAAGGTCCCGATTACACCGGTGAATGGACCATACACAACCATGACCCGATCTCCTTTTTGTAAATTATAACCTGTTGTCACGGAATGATCACTCGTTACCATGATTCTCAATGAATCAATGGTTTCCTCAGAGACAGGAACCGGACCGAGATTGCTGCCGATCAAACGCACTGCTCCGGCTGTTTTTACGATTTCAAGATGATGGTGGGGATGAAGATCTGTCTTTACAAACACATAACCAGGGAAAAGAGGTACGCGAATCATCGCTTTGCGGTCACGTCGTTTACTGCGCACGGTCACTTTAGGCAGGAACACTTCAATGGATTTTTTCAAAAGCCCCTCATTGACGACGTTTTCATGGCGGCTTTTGGTGTGCAGAACATACCATAGTGGCTCAAGTTTCTTATTTGGCATTATATCCCAAACTCTCCCAGCCCGAATAGGTTGATCGTGAATTCATAACTTATGTTGGTGGAGTTAAAACTGGGTCGATCAACGATGCGACCGTCAAACGACCAGCATTGCGCTTTATAAAAAAGTCCAAGACCGGTTTGAACACGGGTGTTATCCAGAAAATTATGTTCGTAATTGGCGGATAAAAAGAGCCTGTCCGTCACTTTTACGCGTAAATCGCCAAAAATGGATTCGGCCTGATTCAAATCAATCTCATCGGAGTCGGTGGTAAAGCGGTATTCAACCCTTAATCTGTCGCCCCGAAGATCCCAGAAGATCGCCGCAATATTGTGCGATAGAAATTTCCAGTCATAAACCGACCAAAGCGCGTCAATGTCCGCCGAAAAGTACTTGCCCGGGAATATATCCAGCTCCGCAAAAATCGGCGAGAAGGGCCTATCCGAGTCCGACTGGGTTGCTTCTTTAATATCGTAACTTTGTTCCAGTTTAAAGCGCAAAAAATCACTGTAGTTGGTCTCACCCGGTGAGTCGATGACAGTTTGCCGAGTTTCATCGATGCGCCGGTCGATTTCAAAGGTTCCCTCTTTTAGTGTTTTG
>JASFJP010000381.1:0-5018 GCA_050121225.1 Desulfobacterales bacterium | reverse complement strand
TGCAGGTTGTGTAAATTGTTACATGTAAAATGAAAGAAGGCTTATTCACCTGGTCTGTTGCGCTTATATTTGTGGCCGGAATCATACCCGGAGTGCTGATGGGAAATTATCTCAAAGTAAGATATTTACTCGATCCTAAAAGTTTCCAACTTCTGGACTCTATTTACTACAATGCATCTGAGCACGAGCCTTATGATACAGAACGGAATACGATAAAAAAATTGATAGATGTTGGGTTCCAGATATCTTTTTTACTTTCTGTAAATACTCACCTTTCACTCATTGACATCATACTTTTAGCATTTTATTTTAGATTCGATTCAGGCGCCCAAAATATTACAGAAGTGCAGACCTAAATAATGCGTCTTTGCGATTGTGAAATTTGCACAGGCATAAACTACAATTGCAAAATAAAGTTCCCTGTACCAGGCCATGCTATATCATCCTCTAATTAATCAATGGCGGGTACAACTCTTGATGAATTCGCGAAGCTCTCAATCCTAAGCAGGGCCGGAATATGGTAACTTAGCCTAAGAAATATACATTTAGCAAATCTTGTTCAACTTTTTATAATTACCCGCCTTTTTATTATATAATAATGTTTAACTAATTAATAATATTTCATTTTTTATAGGGTCACATATTGACACATACCACATTGCCGTATATCTTACCATTTAAATTATACCCAGATTTTGAATTCAATTTGATTGAGTCGACAGGTTTGCGTAAAAAAGCTCTATGTCGAGGGAAAAACTAAGTGTAAAAATATTGAGCCCCATAAAGGGCTATCAATTTAGGAATATATAAGTTTTTGCTTCTGCCCGTAAAAGGGGAGAGTGCAATTTACTAAGCTCTGCATGTGACTGGGTGCGGGATATGGCCTGCACCCGGCTGGAGGTCTATGGAATGAAGCTGAAAGCGGAGCGAAATAAACAGAAGCATTTTCAGATTCGTATATTGAGATCAGGTGTCTGGTTTGTCAGAAGCTCATGCCTCAGGTGAGGTGTGGGCTTTTTTTGTTCAAGCAACCTGGGTTCTTGAATAAGGAATGAGAAAGATGTCAACCAAGAAGCTTAATTGTTGGGAGTTTATGAAATGCAAAAGAGAGCCGGGAGGCGCAAGGGCTGGTGAAAATGGCACATGCGTGGCAGCGACGGATTCATCTTATGATGGCATAAACTATGGAAAAAATGCAGGCCGAATCTGTTGGGCGGTAGCTGGTACATGTTGTGGAGGGGATATCCAGGGAACCTTCGCAGAGAAGCGCGATTCGTGCACCAGTTGTCCCTTCTACAAATTGATTCAGGAAGAAGAGGGTACTTCGAATACAGCACATAAGCTATTAAACTATTTTTCAGAAGATGAAAAAGAATTTCTGGCTGCCAAAGTGACTTGCCAACTCATATCGGCCGGAGAGCGATTCATCACGCAGGGAGATGTGCAGCAGACGGCATACATTATACAGCGTGGTGCCTGTCTGCTCATTGTTGAAAAAGACGGGCAATTGCATCCCGTCGGTCACCTGGGAAGAGGGGATATCGTCGGCATCCGGTCATTTCTGACTGGAGAACCCCAGAGCGCCCATGCGGAGGCCGAAACTGCAATGGAGCTCTGGGCTCTGGATAAAAACTTATTCGAAAACATCTCCAAAGAAGATCCGGAATTGCTTGAATTTCTGACGGAGCTTGTCGCCAGTCGTTTCGATTCCAGAAGACCGACAGCAGATAGGGTAATTGGAAAATATATGGCGACGGATATTATTGGCCGTGGCGCCTACAGCATTGTCTACAAGGGATTGAACACTGATCTGAGTATGCCGGTTGCCATCAAAATGCTAAGGCATAATTTAGCAGTGGATCCCGACTTTATCAGTGGTTTCAGAAACGAGGCCAAAACCATTGCCGGTTTAAAACACGAAAACATTCTGAGAGTCTATGACATCGAGGAACGTTTTAATACTGTATTCATCATCGAAGAATTGGTTGAGGGCGAATCTCTAGAAAATATGCTGAAGCGACTGAAATGCATAGCGCCTAAATTAGCAATCAGTTTTCTAATTCAGCTCTGCTCAGGTTTACAGTACGCGCATAGAAAAGGCATCATCCATCGAGATATTAATACCTCCAACATTTTCGTCCAGCAGAACGATCAACTCAAAATTCTTGATTTTGGTCTGTCGTGCCCGATCGGAACTGAAGACTTTGCTTCCTTTGGTACAATGGCCTACATGGCTCCAGAACAAATCAAAAGCGAACCGATGGACGCGCGCACCGATATATACGCTTTGGGTATTACGGCCTTTGAAATGCTTGCAGGTGAAAGACCTTTTCCGGAAACAGATCCCCGGAAGCTAATCGATTTGCATCTCAACTGCGGCATACCGGATCCGGCAGATGTAATTCCCAACATTTCGGAACCTTTGCGCCAAATCATCCTCAAAGCCTGCCGACAGAGCCCTGATCAACGATATCAGACGGTAACTCAGGCTTTAGATGAGCTTAATCGCCTGGCCGATGAGCTGGGTATTGCCAGCAAGCACCCAACAGACGAAAAAATAAATATGACCAGCCTGTTTATGGTTTACAATGAAAATCAGCAGCCGGCAATCAAGCAATTAATTGAGAGCCTCCGGGCGCAAGCCAAGGTACTTGGCATCGACTTAAAAGCAGCAGATCTCTCTGAATTATGATTTTTTGAGGGGCACAACGGCTGTAGTCCGAAGAAATAAGGAAGATCCGATGAGCAAGCATAATTCTCGCAGGCGCAGCGATAGAATGGATCTAGATCCCCCGGAAGTTGGGGTCGTCTATTTGGAAGAAGCCCGCCATGCTTCAGGAACAAACCCTGCCCCCCCGCCCAACAAATTATTTGTGGATCTGATGAATCGCAGCCCGGAAGGGGTAGGTATCCAGAGCGAAAAGGAGATCAAACCTGCAACGGCTTTTTATCTGCGCGCTTTCAATAAGACAGAAAAAACATGGGATCTGTTTGAAGGTCAGACAAAATGGATCTCACCGGATTTAAAAAAAGGCCTAAGGCACAAATTGGGCGCTGAATTAAGACCAACTCAGGATAATAATGCGCCATATAGAGAAGTAGACCGACCTGACAAAATAATGCCGGTAGTTTCAGACTATCAATTTTTTCGTAAAACGGATTTGTTGAAATCCATATCGCGGAACTCGGTTTGTCCATTGCTAAATTGTGTGACATTTAGGCATGTAAAGGCCGGTCAAAGATTTATCACCCAGGGGGAACCCGGTGATGACTGCTACATCATTCAGAAAGGAACCTGTGTTATCAATGTCGAGAAAGACGGTGAGCTGATACCGGTGGCGCGGCTGCAGGAAGGGGGTATTGTAGGTGAGATGGCCCTAATTACTGGGGAGCCGCGCAGTGCTCATGTGGATGCCGAAACCGACATGCAGCTATGGTGTCTGACAAAAGCTCAGTTTGACAGAATTTCCAAAGATTTCCCGGATCTGCGAAGCTTTCTGACTGATCTTGTGACCAAATGGTTTGAAACCCGTGCCGTGACTGCCGAGAGACGGATCGCAAAATATATTCTCACAGATATAATCGGTAAAGGCGGCTACAGCATAGTGTATCGCGGACTGCACGAAGCCCTCAATATGCAGGTGGCCATAAAAATGATGAAGCATGACATGGCCATGGAAACTAGCTTTATCAAAAACTTCCGTCAGGAAGCCAAAACCATCGCCAAATTTGATCACGAAAATATTGTCAAAGTCTATGACATTGAAGAACGTTTCCAGACGCTGTTTATCGTTATGGAGCATCTCGAAGGGATGTCGCTGAGGAAAGTACTTCAAAAAATGCTTAAGCTATCTGCCAAACAAATCGTCAATTATCTCCTTCAGGTGTGTGCCGGTTTAGAGTACGCGCATGAGCATGGCATTGTGCACCAGGACATCAAACCGGGCAATATTTTTATCCTGCCTGATGAAAAAATAAAAATTTTGGATTTCGGACTCGCCTGCCCCTGCGGTTCGGAAAACCTTCTTACCGGCACGCCTTTTTATATGTCACCGGAGCAAATTGATTGTCTTCCGGTTGATGAACGAACCGACATATATGGACTGGGTATCACAGCTTATGAAATGCTAACCGGGCAGCGACCATTTCCGGAAGAAGACGCCTGGGCGGTGATGGATATGCATATCAATATGGACATCCCAAACCCGGCCTCCATGGTCCCTGATATTCCTGATGGACTCTGCAATTTCATACTCAAAGCCTGCACCCGCAACCTAACTGAACGATATCAAAACATGGCGGAAGTAATTGCTGATTTAAACTCGCTGGCTGAAGAACTCGGTCTCAATCACGGCGGTGTTATTTCGCCTAATCGAAAGATGGCGACGTTGTTTTTGCTATACAGGGATGAACACAGACATATTCTCAACGAGGAGATGGAAAAATTCTGCTCGAAAATGCAGGAAATGGGTGTTGCCTGCAAAGCCGCTGATTTCAAAGAGATTTAATAACCTTCGGCACATCATTTCCCATGCATGCTCGCCGCACATTCATTTTTGCCTAGATCCATGATTTCCTGCTCTTCTTCGTCAACCTCTAATAATCCGGCATTGACTTTTCGAATCTCGGCATACTCTGGCGGCTGGGGACGCATATTGTCCTTGATAAACTTTACAAATTGACTCTCTTCCTGAATCCCGTATATGTCCGCATTTTTCTGCCGAATGTTGCCAAGGGTATCGATAAACATCTGTTGCTGATTTGCTTCGCTCCAGTCAATATAATGACCTGGCAGGATAATGAGATCGTCCTTTAAGTCATTAATTTTAGTCTTCAATGTCTCAAACAACAGACTCGACCATTCCTCCGCTTTTCCACCAAGATCCGGACGACCGATGGACAGAATGAACACCGTGTCACCGGTGACCAGATAATTGCTATCGATGAGATATGAGGTACTGCCCGGTGTATGGCCAGGCATATGAATAGCCTGTATTGCGGGGCCTCCATCGTTTGAA
>JASFJP010000380.1:0-5038 GCA_050121225.1 Desulfobacterales bacterium | reverse complement strand
ATTGGAGCCCACCAAGGAGGTGGCGGCTCTTTCTTCCCAGGTAGACCCTTCCAGTTCTTCGATTTCCTTGGGTGTCGGCAGGTCCTTTAGATTCTTCAGATCAAACACCTCCAAAAATCGCTTGGTTGTGGCATAAATTAACGGGCGCCCGGCAATTTCTTTACGCCCCAGAACCCTAATAAACTTTCGCTCGAGGAGTACCCGCAGAACACCACCACAATCTACGCCCCGAATATGCTCGACATCACTTCGAATGATGGGTTGCTTGTAGGCGATGATCGCCAGAGTCTCCATGGCGGCTTTACTAAGGCGTAGCGGCTTCGGCTGGATGAGTCGTTTGATCCATTGAGTGTATTCGGGGCGGGTGCGGATCTGATAGCCTCCGGCCACTTCATGAAGATAAAACCCGCCGCGGCGTGTTTCGTAGTCTGCAGCCAGTTCGGCTAAGGCATCGCGTATTTCTCTTGTCTCCGTATGGGAGAGAATACGCTTTATGCGATCTACCATGAGCGGTTCCTCGGCTACAAATAGCAGGCTTTCGATTATATTCTTGACATCGTCCATTATAAATAAAAGACTCGTATGATTCCGGTTTTCGCATGCTGGACGATCCGGATTAGCGTGAGTTTGACCATTTCCAGAATCGCTAAAAAGGTAATGATAATATCACCTTTATCCGGATTGTCCGTAAACAACTCTGAAAAGGTAACAGAACCTTTGATTTCCAGTGTATCGACAATTTGTGAAATTCTGTCTTTGACAGAGATTCTGTCAGCCGTGAGTTCAAACCGATGATCGTCTGGGATTTTGTCAAGGATTTTTTGGAACGCATCAATTAGTTCAAACAATCCAATTTTGATGAATTCATCTTCCTCACCTGACAAGTACTCATCACGGCTGGGATTGCGGATGAAGGTGTCCTCCCCCAACAGATCTCGCTCACCGAGCTGATCGGCGGCTGATTTCATCTGGAGATATTCCAGAAGCGGTTTGGTGATTTCTTCACGGGGATCATCCTCGTCTTCCTCATCACCATGCAATGGTAGGAGCATCCTTGATTTAATCTGGGTCAACGTGGAGGCCATGACGATAAAGTCGCCTGCAAAATCGATGTTCATGGCTTTCATCCAATCCAGATACTTCAGATACTGCTCGGTTATAAGAGCAATGGGGATGTCATAAATATCCAGCTCATTTTTCTTAATCAAATGAACCAGCAGATCCATTGGACCTTCGAAAATATTCTCCACTTGGACTCGATAGAGTTCCTCTGTCATGCTTAGGGTGGTTCCTATCGCAACTTAGAGCCGTTATCAAAACGTCTCGGTCTGCCTATTTTATAGCTCATACGAAACATCAAACGCGAAACACCAAAGAGGTGATGAATACGACATTTTAAGAATTCATCAAGGCCTTCAATCTTAAAAAGTCCTGTTGTTGAATATCATATTTTAACTGCTTCTCTAACTTCCTGCATGGTTTGCTGGGCAACCTTTCTAGCTTTGTTGCTACCCTCCACCATGATCTGCTTTACCTCTCCCATCCGCGCTTCATAGTAAGCACGTTTTTCACGGATGGGCGCCAGGGCTGAAATAAGGCCCTTTGCCATTATTTTTTTGCAGTCTACGCATCCGATTTGAGCGCTGCGGCATTGTTCATCAATGTTTTTGACCGTTTCCGGATCCGTATAAAGCCTGTGAAAATCAAAGACATTGCATACGTCCGGATTACCGGGATCGCTGCGTCTGGCACGTTGGGGGTCGGTTATCATTCCGGCCACCTTTTTGCTGATATCTTCCGGGCTCTCCGATAAAAAAATGGCGTTATCATAGCTTTTGCTCATTTTACGTCGGTCTGTTCCGAGAATCTTGGGAGTTTCGGTCAGGATGGTTTCCGGTTCCGGAAATACATCCCCGTAAAAATGGTTAAACCGCCTGGCGATTTCCCGGGTAATTTCAACATGGGGTGCTTGATCCACTCCTACTGGAACACCGTAAGGCTTGTATATGATAATATCTGCTGCTTGAAGAACCGGGTACCCCAAAAAACCAAAATTGGACAGGTCTTTATTGCTAAGCTGACTAATTTGTTCTTTGTACGTCGGATTGCGTTCGAGCCAGGGTACCGGCGTAATCATCGATAGCAGTAAAAACAACTCCGCATGTTCCTTGACCTGCGACTGCACAAAAAGCGTGCTTTTTTCAGGAGTCAGCCCGGCGCTGAGCCAGTCTAGCATGATTTCTTGACGATAGCCATCAACCGGACCCGTATTATCGTAATCGCTGGTTAATGCATGCCAATCGGCGATAAAGAAAAAACAATCATACTCGTCCTGCATTTGAACCCAGTTTGCGAGGGCCCCCAACAGATTGCCGAGGTGCAAAGGACCGGTTGGACGCATTCCGCTTAATAGACGCTTTTTTTGAGCCATGAGAGTGAGATCAGCCTCCTTAGACGTATCCCGCTGCAAACGGGAGAATAAAATGGTGTTACATCAGTCAGTCTTACGTGGGTTATTCGAAAAAAAGAAAAGGCATCTTCTGTATCAAATCGTTCAGCCAATGAAAACCCAAAACACCCGCTTCCGCCATCAACAACCGGTTGCCGAACGGATCATAGACTTCGGGAATATTCACGAGCGAAATCGAGCTCGTCATTTTTGGTTTTCAGTTTTCCGTCAAGTTTTGCATTTAACACTTCTTGTAGGATCTGTCGATAGATGGGACCCGGTGTAAGCCCCATTTTTTGTAGATCTCGACCTTTAAGGGAAATACTCCTCCGTCGTAGGCTGGTAAAAAAGTGTGATATCGCTTTTTTCACCGTCTCCCGTCTTGAGGTTGACATCATATAAAGGATCAACTCTGTTCGAAAGCCAAATAGGCTTTGGTATAATTTGCTATTGGCTACCGGAAGATTGCGCTCCAACCAGACAACGCACCTGTTAGCCTCAAATCGTTCAATACAGAATATCTTCCGAGTCTGCGGCTTCAACTCAAATCGGCTGCATATCTCTTGTGAACGTTTGGAATTGCAATGATTGATCAAGATCAAAAAATAAACGATCCACTTCTTATAGGATTCGTCTAAAAAAAGCAAATCGTACCAGGATAAAACTTTCTTAACTGAATTCAACATAGCGTGAAGGTTCTTGTCCAAATTTACGGATGGATGGATTACCTTTAGCAGGTTGAAATCATTCAGCCGGATAATAGCGGACACCGGATTTTCCTCTTCAAGGATTAGACGCAGTTCACTAAATACCCGTTTTCCGCTCAGACCTCGAAAAAAATCCATAGTAACCGCATTTTCTATCAAACCGGCGGTTAACTTGCCAATACTGAAGCCAAATCGCTGCTCAAACCGGATGGCTCGAAATACTCTGGTGGGATCCTCGACAAAACTCAGATTGTGCAAAACCCGGATGATTTTTTCTTTGACATCTTTGCGGGCGGAAAAGAAGTCGATTAGGTTGCCGAACCGGTCGGAATTTAGTTGAATAGCCAGGGTGTTGATTGTGAAATCCCGGCGAAATAGATCGAGTTTTATAGAGCTCATTTCAACTACTGGAAGAGCTGCCGGGAACTTATAGTATTCCATTCTGGCCGAGGCCACGTCGACTTTAAATCCATCTGGAAAGATAATTACGGCGGTGCCGAATTTCTCATGGGTATGAATCCGTGCGTTAACTAATTTGGCGTATTTCTTGGCAAAACCGATGCCGTCGCCTTCGATCACGATATCGATGTCCTCATCACTGCGATATAAAAATAAATCCCTCACAAAACCGCCGACGACATAGGCTCCGCAACCGATGCCATCCGCCACCTCACCAATATCTTTTAAAATTCCAATTAGGCGCTTGGACAGCCTCTCTTTCATGAAACGGACGATATTGCGTGTTCGGGTATGGGATGGCTCTTTTAGGGGATCAGGCGATATTTCGGCGTTCGGTTGCGATTGTCGAACAAGAATATTCAGCAGATCGGTGCGTGTGATAACGCCGGCGATGTCGCCGTTTTCCATGACCGGCAGAATACGTTGCTTGTTTTCGATGATTTTTTCCTGAATTTCCAAAAGGTCTGCCTGTGGTTTGACCGTGGCCACTTCAGTCGTCATATATTCACGAACCGCAACTTGATCCAGTTTATGGTAAAGAGCCTTTTCGACGACCTGCCGCGTAATGTATCCACAAAGCTTTTCAGCGGCGTTTATTTTTTCGGTCACGATTAGAGCATTGATGTTGTATCGGGCTATAACGGTTTCGGCTTCTTTGCAGGATACGTCAGCCTTGATCGTGATGGCCGGTGAGGACATTAAATCTTTGGCCTGCCGATGGCCTTTTATTTTACTATAGAGGAGTTCAAGCAGTCGGGTCTCTGTTTGAGCAAGGGTTTTGCCTTTTACGGTTGCTGCTGCCGCATAGGGATGACCACCGCCACCAATATGGGTCAGTATGGAGCTGACATCTACATCGTCAATGCGACTGCGCGCCACGACATAGATTTTATTGTCCATACGTGCCAAGGCAAAGATAGCATTGAGGTTTTCCATTTTCATCATTTTCTGAACCAGAAACGCAAAGTCCGGCATGTATTTTTCGGTTGTGACGCTGGTGACTACGATTTCGATGCCACTAATATGATACCGCGAGGATGCCTGGATCATATCATTTAATAGGACGACCTGCTCCGGGCTCAGTTCCCGAGCGATTAAGTCAGAGACCACATTTAAATTCGCACCGTTTGACAGCAGAAACGCAGCGGCCAAAAAATCCCTTTCGGTAGTGGATGCAAAGGTAAATGAACCGGTGTCTTCGTATATTCCAAGACACATTATGGTTGCTTCATCCGCAGAGATCTGGATGTTTTTTTCCTTTATAATTTCAGTTAGTAAGGTCACATTAGCACCGGTCAAGCCGTGGACATGGATATGGCCCCTGATATCGTTTTCCGTGGAGGGATGATGGTCATAGGTGTGTATTTCCATATCGGATCTGCCTAATAGCGACTTGAGCTTGCCGATACGGTTCGGCAAACGC
>JASFJP010000379.1:0-5043 GCA_050121225.1 Desulfobacterales bacterium | reverse complement strand
CGTCCAGTGAACCAAGGTTGGCGTGTCCGATATCAAGCGTCAGTTTGAGGTTTGGATATCTGTTGAAAATGTCAATAAAACTTCCGGTTTCATAACAAGTCTGGTAGCGGGGAAACATATTTTCTAGGCCCAGGACAATTCCAAGCTCATCCGCTTTAGCCGTTATGGCGTCCAGACTCTCAAAAGCGTATTTCAATGATAAGTCCATCGCGTACATTCCCAGACCGCTGATAATACTTGGGTGCAAAATTGCCTTGCGTGCTTTTAATTCAGATACCACGTCAAGGGAGTTGAGCATTTCATTGAGCGACGCCAAGCGGATACTCTCAGTCAGATCCGCTGTGAATACAAAGCACGGCAGATGACACACAAGCCCCAGGGAATGCCTGGCCAACGCGTTTAAAATCTCGTTTTTTTGTTGTTCGATAATGGCGTAGTGAGCCAGCGGGGCATCCATGCTCAGTTCTAGATAATCGAATTCAAATGCCGCTATCTCCTCGATTTCACTAAAAATCGGTTTTACCGGAAAATTCATGGCTCCGTATTGCATAAGATGCTCTCCTGTAACCCATGGTTGTCAAATCAGCTTGGATTGAGCAGTTGTTGATTTTCTTTATAACCGCCTGGGTAAATCCTTGCAGATTGTGAATTTTTATTCTTATTTTTTGGTAGGAAATTTTCTAAAAAAATACAAGCTATTTATCAAGATGATATGTAAGTATTCTAAATCATGTTCAAAATTTAGCTTCTAAGTATCTGGCATGATACCTGCTTTATGTGTTTAACTTAGAGTGACGTTCATTGGAATCTTTGCGTTTTAATGCATATTATAATTACATCGTCGGGGGGGTAAACCGGGAGGAAATATGAAAGGAGAAGTTAAATACAAAGATAAGGATGAACAGACCGAGGATTATTCGGTTGTTGCGGCTGAGGAACGTGATCACAAGATTGAGGGGGGATCTATTGATGCCGAGAAGAATACGTTGGTTTTTTTGAATGGCAAACGCAAAAAGCAAATCGATACGACCCTCAGCACCCCAGATAAATATGTCAGTCGCTTTCATTACGACACAGCAAATCTCGATGCGTATTTAGAGCTTTGCCCGCACTGTCGGCTACCGACCCTCTCTGCTTATCGGAGGGCTGTTGCCGACGGCGCTTTGAGCTATCTCGAAGAAAAAGAGATTCAGCGCAACCGAGGATCTAGTCGTCGAATGGCCGCCGGATTAACAGCCGGCATAGTGGTAATTTCTGCTGGATTGTACTATCTGCTGTTTCATGTCTTATCAGGGGTTCGAGTTTAGACAATACGAAAAACGAACATACCAAAAACAGCCTCGTGTCCAGAGAGTGACTGCTTTGAGCCGGCGAATTTGAATGAGTTAGATGTGACCTTTTTGGGGCTCAAGCCAATTGAAAACATTAGATTACCCAAGAGATAGGCAACTTGGCTAACAAGTTCTGATTTAGCCAGTAAGATTTGTATCAGTTTGCCCATATTGGATCGTTTAAAACGCTCGAGTGCCGGTAAGTATGATTTGGGTAGAATCTCTACCCAAATTCCTACTCAACAACTTTCACCAAAATCTTCAAAACTCCAGGTCTGGCAGTATGCTCAAATGCTGCCGGGGCGTCCTTCAGCAGGTCCCGCATGTGACGTTGATGTCTCCCACAACCCGGTCACCGAGTCGTTCGGGCTGTTGGGGAGCCTCAATGATGTCGCCGACGAACTCATGGCCTGGTATGCCGGTGTAGCGGCAATATCCTTTAACCATTTCAAGATCCGTCCCGCAGATTCCGGCCAGACGCACCCGCACCAGAGCTTCGGTCTCAGATGGTTTTGGAGGTGGTACGTCCTGGCGAACGCTCATCATCTTGTTTTCCAGCCAAATAGCCTCCATATGTTGCCCCGTTGAATTGCACTGTTTCCTGACTTCTGTGTTTCAAAATATATTCTAGAACGCCAATCACAATAAATTCGTTGGCGGGTCGATCCGTGCAGACGCGATAGGAATCTATTCTGGTTCTATGTAGTCGGGTCCGAACACGCTTTGGCCGATGGTCATTCTTAAATCCTTATCGGGCCATTCTTTTTGAGTGCCTGGCCAATATAAGCCTTCCCAGACTACCCGATCCCATCCGTCGTCTTTTTTGCATCTCAGACAAATGAGCGGTGTGTTACCCTTTTTTAGCGGCTGACCGGATACGTGCAACAAATCTCCTACAGGATTTCCTTTTGCCGAAACACCGCACATTAATGCGCATCCGCAATCCAAAATCTTATAAGCAACCCCGATAGCTTCCGGATGCTCATTTAATATTCTTTGGCAAGCATCGTTGAAAGGGGTTATTTCGGTCGTTTGATTCTTGTCCATCATTCAGATTCTTTAATTATAGAAAAAGGCCGGAGCTAAATGATTATTTCAAAATTTCAATTGGTTGCCTAGTTCAAAACTTTTCGCCGGTTTGGAGTTCAAATCTTTTAAGCACCCTCTGGGTTAAAAGCCGTCCCCATTCCAGTCCTAATTGTTCCCCGTCAGATTCAATAATAGGTCTTCTATCCAGCCAAGCCTTGCCAGCGGGTGAATTGAAGAATATCGTAATGTGTTTCAGCTCATTTTCCGTAAAATGCGTTGCGTATATTTCCGCCAGCATCCATTTTAGTTCGTCTTCACCCTGCGCTACTTCATCGTTGAATACTTTTTGGAGTGGATTGGCATTCATCTGATTTTCAACCCCGGGTCTTTCATAGCGTTCAAAATAGTTTTGCATGAAAGATTCCGCCAGGTCTACAAACATTTTTGACATGTTTGTCTTTTCAACAAGTGAATATGCCAAGGCTAGTTTTTGACTATCATCTCCTTGGGTTTGTCTGGCAAACATTACCACCATAATGACAAAAATGATATTGACTCTATTCATAATCATTGTTTAACACACCCCTTTTTTGAGAGTCAACTGTTGTTCTCGGCGATTCGTCAGGGCTTGTTTGTTTGAGGTTGATGACGCCCAAAGATCGGTTTAATACCCTGGGGAGGATGCGATGGTCGATAGCTGGCCTAACCGTTATTACACCGCTGCAATCCCATAATCTCATGTTTTTCAAAAGGTTTCTTGAATAAATGTGAGGATTAATTTAATACGTATAGCGTCAGTTTCAAAAAGCTTTCTCTTGGATTATTTTTGTGCCAGACTCAATTTCAACCCTAAAATACTATATTATTTCAGGCGCTTTAACTTTTTCTGTAATTCACTTGGGGCAAGATTCAACAATTTGAAACAGAATCTAAAGACTGTTTGTCTACCAAGGGATAGCCAAAGAAAGGAGAAATCGAGAATGTCCTCATGGAATGATTATTTGCAAAACAATAAATCCCGATATCTCGAAGAACTGACCGAGTTCCTTCGAATACCCAGTATTTCTAGCCTGCCCGAACATGCCGATGATGTCCATCGAGCTGCAGAATGGGTTGCGAATCGGCTACGGTCTGGCGGTATCGAAAACGTACGCATTATCTCAACCGGTGGTCTTCCGGTGGTTTACGGCGACTGGCTGCATAGCGATGAGGGCAGTACGATATTAATTTATGGGCATTTTGATACCCAGCCGGTGGATCCACTTGAACTGTGGTCCAATGATCCTTTTGAGCCGTTGGTCAAGGATAACCGAATATACGCCCGGGGTGCTTCCGATGACAAAGGTAACATGCTTGTTCCGATTCTTGCTGTCGAGGCAATTCTTAAGAATCGAGGTGATTTACCCGTGAATGTTAAATTTTTCTTTGAAGGTCAGGAGGAGATTGGAAGTCCGCAACTCCCCGAATTTATTTCTGCCAACCGGGATTTACTGGCGTGTGATTTAGTGCTTAGCGCCGACGGAGGACAATGGGAAGAAGATCAACCGGCATTGATTATCGGTCGTAGGGGTCTCTGTGCAATACAAATCGATATGCAAGGTCCTGCACAAGACGTCCATTCCGGAACCTTCGGTGGAACCTTTCAAAATCCAATTCACGCGCTTGCGCAGTTAATTTCTTCGATGCACAGTCCGGAGGGGAAAATATTAGTGCAAGGCTTTTACGATGGGGTGCGCGCGCTTGCGGAATCCGAACGGGAGCAGATCCTTGAGATTCCATACAGTGAGAGCGAGTATAAAACCAGCCTGGGGGTGAATGAATTGTTTGGTGAACCGGGATATTCGACCTACGAAAGGCTCTGGGTGCGACCAACATTGGAGACCAACGGTATTTGGGGAGGTTTCCAGGGAGAGGGCATCAAGACCGTTATTCCAAGTCTAGCCCATGCCAAAATCACTTGCCGTCTGGTACCCGATCAAAATCCCGATAAAATTTTTGAATTAATTGAGTCCCATGTTGAAAAGCATGCGCCCTCCGGTGCAATCGCAAGCATTCAAAAGCTTGCCGGCAGCGCTGACCCCTATCAGATCCCTTACGATCACCCAGGAAATCGGGCTGCCAGGGTCGTTTTGAAGGAGCTGTACGGCAAAGAACCCTATGTGGCAAGAATGGGGGGAACCATACCGGTGAGCGGAATCTTTTTAAAAGAATTGAGAGCTCATATGGTGAATTTCGCCTTTGGACTGAAGGATGAAAATATCCATGCACCCGATGAATTTTTTCGACTTGGCAATTTTGAACTCGGTCAAAAAGCCTATTGCATGATACTGGATCAATTAGGCCAATCGGATACAATCTAGTTTTTTAAGGAGTCTGCTTTAAAATCTTATTATAATCACATTGTGTATTTACGCTCAGTTTTTGTTGTTGAGGTATCAGAGGTTAAACTACAATGCCCCAAAGAATTGCCGATGATAAAGCCAGAAAAAGAATAGCGCAGCTTGAACGAGAAATTACCCGCTATAAAAAGCGAGAGGCGGCGCTGTGGCGTAATCAGGAACGGTTGACTCAGATTATCGATAATATTCCAATTCCCACATTTGTGATTGATAACGACCATGTCATCACTCACTATAATCGCGCTATGGAGAATCTTACGGGTTTATCCGCTGATGACGCCGTG
>JASFJP010000378.1:0-5092 GCA_050121225.1 Desulfobacterales bacterium | reverse complement strand
CAACCAGGGGTTGGACCACGGTGAAAGCCCGTCAATTAAGGCATGAGATCAAAAGAGAGGCTGTATTTAGGACTTAGATGGCCCATATTAGGGTCAAAAAGCGGCCTTTAAGGTAAAAGATACTAGGGCGCGCATGTCCAGTGATTCACTTATTCTTAAACCGACCTTATTTTATTGCCAACATCACTTTAGACTCAAAAGATAAGGCTATTTTCAGCACAAATCTATAATCATCAGGCAGTTACCGTTCTCCGATCCCAACTCCACCGACAATAAAAAAGGCCATCAGTAAACCTGATGGCCATGTCGTACGAATTGGCGTCCCCAACCGGATTTGAACCGGTGTTGCCGGCGTGAAAGGCCGGTGTCCTGGACCGGGCTAGACGATGGGGACGCAGGTACTGTGCATGGGGCATAGCGCAAAGCGCATGGCGTTTAGAAAGTTTATCGGTCATTATGCTATGCGCTAAGCGCTTTGCGCTATGCTAAATTTCCTGGTGGGCCGTGCTGGGCTCGAACCAGCGACTCTCTGCTTAAAAGGCAGATACTCTACCGACTGAGTTAACGGCCCATCAGAAACATTCTATGTAATTCCATTATTTTATTATGTCAATAGAAATAAACAAAATTCAGCTATTTCCGCCAAAATTCCGGAACCATAAATATGATTACAGTAAATATTTCAAGCCGCCCTAACAGCATGCACCATATTAGCAGCCATTTTCCCAAAAACGGTAGCTGGGCATAATTTTCCACAGGTCCAACCATTCCAAAACCAGGGCCAATGTTCCCAATGGTAGCTGCAACGGCAGCAAAAGAGGTGACAAAATCCACACCCATGCCGGCTAAAATAACCGAGCAGGTCGCAAAAAGCCCCATGTATAGAGCCAAGAACCCTAAAATGCTGCGCATGACTTCATCCGGAACTGCCTTGCCTCCAATTTTTATTTGGGTAACCGCGTGGGGATGAACTAAATAGAACAGTTCTCGGTAACAGTACTTGAAGCACAGCATAATCCGCAAGCACTTCATTCCACCGCCGGTTGA
Organism: Desulfobacterales bacterium; assembly: GCA_050121225.1. Taxonomy (GTDB): domain Bacteria; phylum Desulfobacterota; class Desulfobacteria; order Desulfobacterales; family JAFDCJ01; genus JAFDCJ01. The sequence continues at coordinate 4,045 of JASFJP010000378.1, read as the reverse complement.
ACCGGCCGAAGCCCCTAAAAACATGCACAAGAGCAAAATCAGCTGAGCCATGGCTGGCCATTGCTCGTAATCCGCCGTAGCAAAACCGGTGGTCGTCACAATTGATACAATCTGAAAGGCACTGTAGCGCAGCGTCTGGCCGATGGTTTCATAGACTGATCCGAAAATATTAAAGCTGACCACAATAGTCAGCAGCACAACAGCGCCTAAGAAGAAACGACATTCAGAATCCCGCCAGAGAGCCAACGGTTTTCCGCGCAGCATCTGATAATGAAGTGAAAAATTAATTCCAGCCATCAGCATAAAAAAGATAAACACACAATCAAAAAACAGACTGTCATAGAAGGCAACGGAGGTGTTTTTGGTCGAAAACCCACCAGTAGGCATCGTAGTGAAAGTATGGCATAACGCATCATAGAGGCTCATTCCACCCAGGACCAACAAGAGACACTGTGCCAAAGAGATCAGTGCATATACTTTCCACAGGATCATGGCCGTATCGCGGATGCGCGGTTTAAGTTTATCGGGAACAGGGCTGGGAACCTCGGCTTTGTAAAGTTGCATGCCCCCAACTCCTAAAAAAGGCAGAATCGCGACAGACAGCACAATGATCCCCATACCGCCCAGCCACTGGATAAAACTGCGCCAGAAAAGCAGGCCTTTGGACACCGCCTCAATGTTTGAGAGAACTGAAGCTCCGGTCGTAGTAAAGCCTGAAACAGATTCGAATACCGCATCCACGAAAGTGAAATAGCCATCCCCAAGATAAAAGGGCAGTGCTCCGAAAAGTCCGACAGTTGTCCAGCCTACTGCCACAATCGCCATGCCCTCTCTCTGACTAATAACCTCGACCTTCTCTTTGCGGAATATGAGATAGATTATCAATCCCGTCAGGACAGTTATTCCCATTGATTTTAAAAGGGGCGAAACACTTTGATCCTGGTAATAGAGGCCCACAAAAAGGGGAAATATCATGGTCAGCCCGAAAAAAAGGATCAAGATTCCAGTAATATTCAGAATATATTGCCAGCGCATTTAGAAGTACTCCAATTTTACAGATAAAATCTTTTCTACTTTGGGGATTGCTTCTCTTCTGGCAAAAATGATGATGCGGTCACCCGGCCGAATAACACTATCGCCGCTGGGGATAATGATCGTATCTTGGCGAATGATGCTGGCCACGATCGCACCCTTAGGGAAGGAAATCTTTTTGAGAGGCTTGTCCACAATCTCCGATGTTTCGAGCGCCAAAGCCTCCATTATCTCGGCTTTTTCCCCTTTTATGGAAATGGCGGAAAGCACTTTTCCCCTGCGAATATGTTGCAGAATCGTATTGATTGCGGACAAACGCGTACTGACGACCTGTTCGATTCCAATAGCATTCATTATTGGAAAATAACTGAATTTGCTGATTTTAGTTATGGATTTTCTAGCCCCCATGCGTGTGGCTAAAAGCGAGGCAAGAATATTTGTTTCTTCATTGTCCGTCAGCGTAACCACAATGTCTATATCTTGAATATTTTCCTCGGCCAAAAGCGACTGATCCGAACCGTCACCGCAAAGCACAACGGCTTTATTAAGGTGTTCGGCCAGATGGGTGCAGCGGTCCGGATTTATTTCAATGAGTTTGCAGTAAATTGACATTTCTTCCAAACTGCTGGCCAACCTGAAACCAATTCGTCCGCCACCAATAATCAGAGCCCGTTTCACCGGCTGATCATGTTTGTCAAAAACGGCAAGGGTTTTCTGCAGCTTATCCTCTTCGCAGATAAAATAAACCAGATCTCCGGGCATCAACCGGTCGTTTCCTCTGGGGATGATCAATTCCTCATCTCTCACCACAGCCGCAATGAGAGGTCTTAGATTTTCTGTTTTATCATGTATATTAAGAAGCTTGACACCGGCCAGGCGGCAATCCCTATCCAAATAAATCCCTACGAATTTGATGCGACCATCAGCGAATTCGCCGACATCTATCGCCCCCGGCACTCGCATCATGCTTTCAATAGTTTTAACCACTTCAATCTCGGGATTGATGATGGTGTCGATATTCGGGGCATAATCACGAAAGGTATCGTGGTATTTGTCGAAATTGGCATCACGGATACGGGCTAATTTTTTGGTGGATGGCGATAGGATGTTGGCGACTAAACAGGCAACCAGATTGATTTCGTCACTGTTTGTAACAGCCAGCATGATCTCCGCATCATGAATACCGGCCTCTTCTAAAACTGCTGGACTACTGCCGGATCCCTGAAGCACATGAACATCCAAATTGTCGGATACCCGCCGAATGGCAGTCAAATCGGCATCAATTACGACGACTTCTTTATTCTCCAAGGTCAGATGACTTGCGATATGAAAACCGACTTCACCTGCACCAACGATTACAATCTTCAACGGCAAAACTCCCTGCTTAAAATTGATCGGAAATGCTTAAGGCCCATAGTTGATTGTCTTTAGCCTTTTGCTAAAGAATTGTGCGTTATTTTCATTCGAATTTTACCTCACCGGTCACTCTTGCGCCGCTCTCAAACACTTTTGGGCTAAACATAAAGCAAATACCGGCAAGCATGACGCTGAATGTATAATCACGCCTGTTTGCCGGTGTCAGCAAAAAAACCATTGTGTGTTAAATCCAGCCAAGCCTTACTATAGAGTCGCTATCCTGTCAATTGCAGCAAGCTTCAGCTTGAAAATTCTTCCCTTCAGCAACCTGTTTCTGAACTTAACTTTCATGGGAGGTTTAAATGAATTTGAATACATATAGTGCAATGCACATCACCATAATCGCGAGCAAAGAGAGCCAATCCCGTTTGTGGGATATCAGTGGGGGATTGGTGCGAGAGTCTGAATAACATCTAGCTTCCAAGGCCAGAACCAGATCATCTGCTTGTTCAAACGTCCGACGGATTAATGGAATACCGAGTTTGACCAATCGATAGAAAGGGTTTTTTCTGTTTTCAATCCCACGTGCCTTTTGAGCTTCCAAGGTTTCCTTAGCCTGGTCGAGAATCACAGGAACAAAGCGCATGATTAAACTCATCATAGTGCCAACTTTTTTTTCCGGAATAAATGGAACAGGTTTTAGATACCACTGAACAGCGGCTTTTATTTGCGAAGATCGAGTGGTTGAAATAAATGCCAATCCGCAGAAAACGATGAATGCCAGCCGCCAGCAAATCAGCAAACCCGTGCGAAGGCCGTTTAGTGAGATGGTAAAAATTCTAAAATTTATGTCCGGTGTACCGTCAGAGGAAAACGTTCGTGCAACAAAGACAAGCACAATCAGAAGCAAAAAATAGCGCAGTTCTTTAATCACATGTGTCAAAGGCAGGCGGATCGAAAATATAACCGCCGTGATTAAGGTACTTAAGGCAGCCAATCCTTGAAATGAGGTATTCAAGCAAATGAAACTTAATACGATGACAAAAAAAATTTTAAAACGGGCATCCAGTTGGTGTACCAGTGAACTTCCGGGATAGAAACTAAAAAAGGTTAACTCAGCCATGACCTAACCTTGTGACCTAGCCTGGAGGCATAGGGTTGACGTACACCGTAGGTTTCCGCGTCCGTCATGATCTTTTCCGGAGAACCGTCCAGAACAATTTTCCCGTTGTTCATGAAAATTAATCGATCGGCATGGGCGATTATTTTCTCCAAATCATGGGTGGTTGCCACTATCGTATGACCCGATCGATGCAAAGTTAACATGGATGACAGTATCTGCTTGACTCCGGGATAATCCAGACTTGAAAAAGGCTCGTCAAAAACAATAACCTTGGGTTCCATGGCAAGAATGCCGGCAATGGCGAGTCTGCGTTTCTCCCCGCCCGATAGCAAATGGGGACGTTGATCCGCCAGGTGAACAAGACCAACGGCTCCAAGCGCGTTGTGCACACGCTTTGCAACCTCGCTAGGTTCCATCCGCAGATTTTCAGGGCCAAAGGCAATATCTTCGCAAACCGTCTCACCGACGATCTGGCTGTCGGCATCCTGAAACATCATACCTACAAGTTGCCGCACCTGTAGGAGATTCTTTTCG
>JASFJP010000377.1:0-5093 GCA_050121225.1 Desulfobacterales bacterium | reverse complement strand
GGTGGTGTTGCCGGCGACAGAAAGGGCATAGATATTTTGTGGTTCGATCCCCTTGGACCGGCATAACTCGTAAATTTCATGGTTCAGACCGGAGATGATTAGCTCATTGAGTCTTTTCAGGCCTTCTGCCTGGTCGGCATAATGTATGCGAGCCAATATGTCCGGGCCGACGGCGTCTTGAGGATTGTCAAACGCTGATTCGGCGATAGTGTGACCGTGGTCAAGGTCTAAAAGGCGCAGGACGACGCGGGTGGTTCCCAGATCAACGGCCAGGCCGGCGATAGTGGTGCGATCTTCGACAAGGGTGATTCCAATCAGCAACCATCGTTTTCGATCCCTAAAAAGTATGCATCGGATATTATAGTGACCTTTTCGCAGGAAGTCCGGCAGTTTCTTAAGCAGATCAAGATCAATATGGACGGCATCGGTTTGAAGGGCAACTTTTAAGGCTGAGACAAGCCGATCGGCATCGGCGGTATTATCCTGCAGAGTAGGCGGATTCAGGGTTACAGTTCTGATCCATGGTGATGCGGTATTTTTCATTTGCTGTAGTTCGTGGTTAGCAATCGACTCCCATGTAACGCGGCGGTGTTATTCATTATTTTTTTCCCATCTCTTCAATAATTCGATTCATCACGTCACCGGCTTTGCCTTTAATCAGGTAGTCGCTGATCTCACCTGTTAATGGAGTTCTTTCCGGATTGATTTCAACTACTTTGGCACCGGTTTGCTTAGCAATGACCGGCATCAGCGCTGCCGGTTGAACCACCGCGGAAGTGCCGACCACCAGCATGAGATCGCAATCCGTGGCAACTTGTCGGGAACGCCAGAGTGCACCCGAGGGTATCATTTCACCAAAAAGGACGGCGTTAGGTCGCAGTATGCCGCCGCAATCGCAGCGGGGAGGAATTTCAGAAACATCCACCTCGCGGGTTTCATATTTTTTACTACAGTCCATGCATCGCTGCCAGGCAAAGTTGCCGTGAAATTCGATAACATCGGTATTTCCGGCTGCTTGGTGAAGGCCATCAATGTTTTGGGTGATAACCGTCTGCAGTTTGTTCATTTTTTCCAGTTTTACCAATCCATTATGACCGTCGTTCGGTTGAGCTTGATCGACTATTTCTTTCATTTCTTTGACCAGGATGTTCCAGACTTTTGCCGGGTCTTTCATAAATGCATCAATATGGGCAATTTCCATGGGATCAAATCGCTCCCAGAGACCGCCCTTGCCACGGAAAGGCGGTATTCCGCTTTCGGTAGAAATACCGGCACCTGTCAATGCAACCACGTATTTTGCAGCGACAAGATCTTCAGCCGCTTGTTTGATGAGATCATGCATATTTGCCTCGGTAAAGTGAAATGGTTGTGTGGGATAATAGCTTGAGGGAAAGATGGTGTCTGTGAATGATTCGTATTTTGATTTGAAGTAAAGCGCTAATTTTTTCATACTTCAAAGGTCATATCGCTTGCCACGCCGACACATTTTAAGCTGAGCTTTTTATCAGAAATTTTATCCCGGCAAACTTGAACAATATCATCCATTTTCAGATCTGTTCGTTCTTGGTTTAAATGAAACAGCCCCAACTTTTTGACGTCGGCTTTTTCAGCCAACTTGAGCGCATCGGTGTATACGGAATGCCCCCAATCAATGAAGGTTTTATATTCTTTGGGGGTGTATTCGGCGTCATGGATGAGGAGATCTGCACCATTGGAAAATTCGAGATAATCTTTAAAGGGAAGGCCGCCTGGATGAATGTATCCGAGTTCGTTATCGGTTAAAAAAACGAAACTTTTACCGTCTTCGATGAATTTATAGCCACTGCCGCCGTTGGGATGACTGAGCGGAATCGGAACAGCTTTGACCGAACCGATGTTAAATTCTGTAGGGCAGGCGTCCGGATAGGACATTTTTGCGGTAATATCAGCATATTTTACCGGAAAATTGGGCGGGGCCATGACTTTGGATAAAATAGTTTCTACAAATTTGTTATGATACGGACAGCGGTGGACTCGAATATTGGATTTTTTGAAATACAGCGGCTTAAAAAATGGAAAACCCATCACATGGTCCCAATGTGCATGGGTGAAAAGAAAATGGAAGTTGAACAGCCTCTCATCCGCCAATTGATTGCCCAACCTGCGGATGCCGGTGCCGGCGTCAACGACGATAATGTCTCCACTTTTGGTCCGGATTTCCAGGCAGGTGGTGTCACCGCCATACTTTAAATATTCTTTTCCGCAAACAGGGATAGATCCTCTTGACCCCCAGATCCTGATAAACATAGGCTTCCTCTCACGTTGAACCGATCGCTGTGTACTATTGTACCAAAACCATAGCTTGTGACAACCCTTTGATCTGAATTTTTAATCTTTTTCGGCATAGAGCGTGCGCCAGATGCCGTCATGGGCCCATTGCCTTTCAATTCTAAGCGGGTAATTTGCCAGTGCTTTAATGATCTTATCTGCTTCACTGTGCAGAAGCCCGGAAAGAATAAATTGTTTTTTGGTGAGAAAACCTTCAGAACCCACTATATTCTGCATAACGTCGTAATGCAGGTTGGCAACCACAAGATCAGCGGGCAAGTTGACAGCGTCTTCGGCCTTACCTTGCACAACCATGACTTGATTTTCCAACCGGTTAAGACACACATTGGTTCTGGCAGTTTTGGCTGCAAGCAAATTTAGGTCAACTGCAACCAGGCGTTTACCGCCGAGTCGAGCAGCTGCCAGAGCCAGCAATCCCGTGCCGGTACCCAGATCTAGCACCGTTTCGGGTGTTTTTACACGATAAGCAAATTCAAGGGCTTCTAAACAATCACGGGTTGTCGGGTGTGTACCGGTGCCGAATACGAGTCCGGGGTCCAGAAGAATTTGAAGCTTATTTGCGCGCGTTTCAACATGAGTGGTTGATGTTTCCCAGGGCGGTGTGACAATAAAGCCGTTGTGCTCGAAGCTGCGAAATGATTCTCCCAGCCATTGATCGTAGGACATCTGAAAACGGTCAATAAATTGTAATTGGGGCTGACTCCGTAAGAGGCTTTTGATATGACGGTTGGCCGGACTGGAAAAGAACAGAAAAGAATATTCGTCTTCTTCCCATTTGCCGATAAAATCATCCGGCAACATCTCGTCGGTTGGATTCAAACGGCCCTTGAGATAATAAATATACAAGTCCTTGTATGGGTTTATATCGGTGTGACATGGACTATTTTTTTGATTCAGGCGGTAGTTCATTTTGCGGCAACTGGTCAAGATACCATTTCATGGGATCCAGCAATGCAAATCCCAGGTCTTCCAGTTTTTTCTTCACATGGGCGACGTTCAAAGTCAAAAGATATATGAAAACCGCTCGTTTATCTTCGTCCCAGTACCTGGCGACCAGAACACTTCCAAAAGAAATGTTCTCCTCGGTAACGGCATCGACAATTTTTTTCAACTGGCCGACTTTTTCTTCCACCACGACGCACAACAGTGTTCCAGGCTCACCGATGCCCAGAACATTTATGAAGGCTCGCAGAAGATCTCGTACGGAAATGATTCCCGAGAGAAGGCCGTTGTCGCCAACCACCGGCAGGGCACCGACCTTAGAATCTTGAATCATCAAAAGAGCATCTTGAATCGTAGACGTTGGAGATATCGAAATCGGATTCTCTGTCATGACATCTCTTACCTTTAGGGCGTACAGGTTACCTTGTTCTTCTGCACTGGATGATTCCTTAGAAAAACCATAGGGCAACGCGCTGCGGATATCCCTGTCGGTTACGATGCCGATTAAGCGCTGGTTATTGTCTACCACAGGGAGATGGCGAATATGGTTTTTCGCCATCAGTTCCTGGGCTTCAAAGATGTTGGTTGCCGGATCCACCGTTATGACCTTGCGGGTCATGGATCTACTGACGAACATGATTCCCCCCTTTTTGGCTTAGAAATGGTTTCAAAACCCCATCTAACTCCAAGATACTGTGTCCCGTGTAAGCTGGGTTTTCTCATTTTAATAGAATTTCCACATGATTCGCGGCCAGTTCCGGCAGACGCCTCAGCGAATATCCACCTTCAAGTATAGAAATGATTTTTCCGTCTGAATAGCGATCTGCGAGTTCGACCAGTTTTTGCATGATCCAAGAGAAACCCTCGGTAGACAGTTTTATATCGGACATCTCATCTTCCCGATGAGCATCAAACCCGGTTGAAACTAAAATGGCCTGAGGTTTGAATTCTTCAAAGGCCGGGAATAGGTCTCGCTTCATCAAGCGCTTGTACTCCTCATCCCCGTGACCCGGCAACACGGGTGAGTTTTTCGTATAACCATGGCCGAAATCCTTACCGCTTTCAAATTCGCGTCCTGTGCCGGGATAGGCAAAAGAAGGATGCTGATGGATAGAATAATAAAATACCGTCGGATCTCCTTCAAAAATGTGCTGGGTACCATTGCCGTGATGAACATCGAAATCAACGATGCCCACCCGCTGGATAGGCCATTCTTTTTGGATGTATCGCGCGGCAATCGCAATATTATTGAAGTAACAGAACCCCATGGCTTTATTGGCCTCTGCATGATGTCCCGGAGGTCTGACGGCGCAGAACGCGTTGTCCAGGGTGCCATCCATCACCTGCCGGGCAACATCAAGAATGCCACCTACCGCCAGCAAGGCCGTTTCATAGGTTGCGGAACACATTTGGTTGTCCGGGCTGTCAAACATATTCACACCCGAACTGCACGCGGCTTCGAATCGCTGGATATAATCTCTATCATGAACCATCTCGATCCATTTCATATCCGCCCGGCTGGCGTTAATCAGGACCAGTTTGGGCAGGAGGCCGGCTTGTTTTATACCCTCGTAGACACGGGAGAGTCTGTCGGGTACCTCCGGATGATAATTACCGGTTGTGTGCAGTTGGTATCTTTCATCATACAAAAAGCCTGTTTTCTTCATCAGCTAACTGCCTTGTCGAATTATTGAACAATTTTTTCAAAGATTCCAAAAGCGGCCTGAACAGATGCACTATTTTCCGGTATTTCAATCGTCGGGCGTCCGTTAAAGTCATATTCATAAATATTACGGTCTTCCGGGACAGTTCCGGCTAGTTCA
>JASFJP010000376.1:0-5102 GCA_050121225.1 Desulfobacterales bacterium | reverse complement strand
GTTAAATAAAAGCATAGGTTCGCTGCCCTAATTTGGGTTAGCGCCGCACCCAAAGTTACGATCCCTGCCCTCCCCTCACCTAACCGGATTTATTTTTCCTGATTAATAGCTGCTGGGATAGACGCTTGACCTTCAGTTAGATCAAGTTTCTCCGCCCAGAAATCCGGCAGAATTTCATTTTGTTGTCCATACCCGTCGTCTGTTTGACCAGTTGCCCAAGGAGGCAGTTAAAAATAAACCATTTGGTTCATGGGACTGGCCAATAGCCTATGCTTTTCCCGAACTGGTCATGCTCGAGCTCCTATCCGAGGTTCGAGAAACGGCAGACTTTATGGTGGCAGACAAAATTTTTGAAGCTGCGACCAACTTCCGGCCGGAAATACTGTATATACTGTTGCGCGCCTGCTCCCAGGTGAAAGCGAAACGCCTATTTTTGTGGTTTAGGGATCGCCATAGGCATGACTGGCGGCAGGCTCTGAAGATCGACGGCATCAATCTCGGCAAGGGCAAGAGAATGCTTGTAAAGGGCGGGGCCTTTGACCCAACCTATCAAATAGCAATACCACGGGAGATGGCAGTTGGAAGCGAACAATCCATTTAGTGAACAGACCCGGTTAATGGTCGCCCTGCTCCCCCAAGTGGCAAAACAAACCTGTTTCGCTTTTGAAAAAAAGGTCTACAGCAATACCGCTGCAGACCTTTCGTTCTTGTTAGATTAGGTTGCCCATAATTGTTAGACAGACCACCTTTTGTGAGTTGTTAAAAGAATCCGTGATCTTTTATAATGATCTTAAATATCACTTTCGGATCTTTCAAGGCGGTTTTATAAATTACATCTTCCCGTGGAGCCCGCCGACGGTGATGGCTGTCATAGTGATGATGGTGGACCTCTTTGTAAACATATCTTCCACGGTGATGCCGTCTGTGTTTAAAATGTTTTTTATGCCAGCCACCATGATGGCCATACCACTTTTTGTAATGCCCGTATGCGTGCCCATGAGGTCTATAATATCCTCGGTTCCAATCGTGGGCAAAAGATACGCCAGATCCTAAAAATAAAAGAGCCGCTGCGATAACTGTAATTTTTTTAATTCGTGTCTTCATGAGTTTTCTCCTCCATTTGTTTGAGATTCTAACCCATAAGACGGACCGTCGCGCACTAAAGTTTACAAAAATATGCTCAAGCGGATTTCTGTTATCAGAGCTGTGAGCGGATTCCTAACAATACGTCCAAATATAAAAGTTGAGATTACAGAAGCAGATCCCGATATCCCGTAATAAATTTTTGCTAAAAAGGAAGGACCCGGTTTGAGGATGGCCACTGATGACTGATTGAATTTAACATGAGCGGTAATGAATTTTAGTGATAAATAAGAATAAATAAGATGCAACAATCTTTAATATAGGTTGAGCGGTTCAGCGTTCACGGTTCCCGGTTAAAGTGCTCTAACGGGTCTCCAACAATTATATTACGCGCCAATCGGGTCAAATTCCATGTTTCACCCAATGGGTGAAAGATGCTAGTCCAAACAATTGAGAATAAAATTATTGAAATTAGCATGTTACAACTTTTGAACGTTGAACCCTGAACCTGGAACCGATCATTTTAAGTATAATTATTCCGCTCAATTCTTTGCAATTTTGTAACTGATCGAAATCCCCGCGCTACTGGTTGTGTCGATAGTGGTTTTAAAATTGGGCACGCCTTTTATGTAGTCAATAAATTCTCTGATGCCTTTCGATCCTGTATTTGATGCGTTATGCGCCGTAAAGCAGCCGCCAACCTCAAGTTTCGGTGCAAGCGCTATGAAATAATTCGTGTACCAGTCTTTATCTGCATCTGAAAAGACAAAATCAAAGGGACCATTAAGTTTTTTCACAAGGTCATGGGCATCGGCAAGGCGTGCATCGATAAATTCAGAAAGTCCGGCCTCTTTGAAATTAGCAAGCGCTTTCTTATAGCGCCCTTCATCGATTTCGATGGTTACGAGCTTACCCCCTGTTTTGCTAAGCGCCCATGCAATCCAGATCGCGGAGAGTCCGGTGGAAGTTCCAATTTCGATTGCTTTCTTGTATTTATTTTTAAGGACGAGATCATACAGAATCTTACCGTCAGAGTAAGGGATGTTCCAATCATGCCACGTGCCTCTGCGATTCTGTAGGAACATTCTGACTTTCTCATCAAGAGCCTCGTTATCTTGGAGTTCTTCACACAACGCGGTACGAATTGAAAAAGTCAAACAGAGGATCAAGGGAATCAATAAGAATGGTTTGTAAATTTTTTTAGAAAAACTGATTATTTTCTGCATATCATCAAATTTACCTCATATAATATTCAGCCACAAATCTTCCGAAAACTACATTCAGCCCGAACTCGTTCATCCTCAATTCTTAAAACGCGGCCCTATCCTTAGTCACCATTAAAAGGCGCCTGTCAAGAAAAAATTATACCCCATCGCAAAAAAATGTATCAAAAACGGCTTAACGGATACGCCTCAAAAGGATCACACATCTTTGCACAGGACACGGGTCCTATTAACAAAGAACGGACTCTAATTCCGATATTCAGCGGGACTCTGCCAAACGACCTAGTAAGTATCTGCCAATACCGCGCTTTTTAATTTTTCTTTCAAGTACCACAGCTTCACTTCGACTTGAACATTCTTGGATCCAAATGATTTTCCATGGCCCCTGAAATACTTTGGTTGTTCGAGTTCCTCGGTATCCAGGATCGTTATGCTGGTTCACGCGTCGTTCCACATTATCACTGTATCCACAGTAATACCTGTTGGTTGATTCACTCTGGAGTATGTATACCCAATACGGCATTATATCCTATCCAAAAATAAAAAGGCCCAATCTTTTGATTGGGCCTTCAAAACTTGGCTCCCCAGCACGGACTCGAACCGCGGACCCGATGGTTAACAGCCATCTGCTCTGCCAACTGAGCTACTGGGGATCAATCTAGTTTTCACATTTATTTTTTTATGGTGTCGGGGACCTCCAATGCGATGGTTAATCCCGCTATTCAGCGGGACTCTGCCAATTCCCCCCTGGCGGGATTACTAGGGATTAAAATAAAAAATACTAAATAATAAAAGTTCCAATCTATGTCAATATAAATTTGGAAATCTATGATTATTTAAACTAACTGATTTTATAACGAATTGCTATTCGCCAAAACCGGGACGCAGTCTCAGGTGCAGCTCCTCTAGCTGCTCTTTGCTGGTGTCGGAAGGTGCACCGGTCAACAGACAGGCTGCTTTCTGGGTTTTCGGAAAGGCAATCACGTCCCGGATGGAGGACTCGCCGCACAGAAGCATGACCAGGCGGTCGAAACCTATGGCAATACCACCATGGGGTGGAGCTCCCGATTCCAAAGCGGAGAGTAAAAATCCGAATTTTCCTTCATATGTCGCACGATCCATGCCAAGGGCGTTGAAAACTTTCTCCTGAAGTTCTCTTTGATGAATACGAATACTTCCACCGCCGATTTCAAAGCCGTTTAAGACAAGATCGTAGGCCCGGGATTTTACCTTCAGTGGATCCTTTTCAAGCTTCTCGTAATCTTCTTCCAGCGGAGATGTAAAGGGATGGTGAAGCGCCTCATGGCGTTTTTCGATTTCATCATACTCGAACATCGGGAAACGAGTTACCCATAAGAATTTGAATTGATCCTCATCAATCAGGTTGAGTCGTTTGCCGATATGATTGCGCAAATGCCCCAACGATTCGTTGACCACCTTTGGCGTATCCGCCACAAAAAAGACAAGATCACCCGGTTTCATATCGATACGTTCGGCAAGGGCCTTCTTTTCTTCGTCAGTGAAAAATTTTGTAATTGGACTTTGCCATTCATCTTCCTTTACTTTTATCCAGGCCATTCCTTTGGCCCGGTAGACGGAAACGAAATCCGTAAGATCATCGATCTCCTTGCGCGAAAAACCAATGCAGCCTTTGGCATTCAAGGCTTTAACCATGCCGCCTTTTTTTACGGCCTCTGAAAATACCTTAAAATTGGACCCTTCAACGATATCTGAAATGTCGTTTAATTCCAATCCGAAACGCATATCCGGTTTATCGAGACCGAAGCGCCCCACAGCTTCCTCATACGAGAGACGAGAAAAGGGCAGCTCAAGCTCAATGTCGAGGATATCTTGGAAAAGTTTGAGCATCATACCTTCGGTCATATGCATGACATCCTCTTCGCCCACAAAAGACATCTCGATGTCTATCTGGGTGAATTCCGGCTGGCGATCCGCTCGCAGATCTTCATCTCTGAAGCAGCGCACGATTTGATAGTATCGATCGAATCCACTAATCATGAACAACTGTTTGAATATCTGGGGCGATTGAGGCAAAGCATAAAACTGACCGGGGTTAACTCGACTGGGTACCAGGTAATCGCGAGCGCCTTCGGGTGTGCTGCGGGTTAAAAAGGGTGTCTCGATATCGAGAAATTCGTTGGCTATCAAATAATTTCGTACAGAAACGGCGGCCCGGTGGCGCAAAATCAAGTTCTTCTGCAAAGCGGTGCGGCGAAGATCAAGATGCCGGTATTTTAGACGAATAGTTTCGGATACATCAATGTTGTCTTCAATCAAAAACGGCGGGGTTTTGGCCGCATTTAAGATTTTTAGCTCGGTGACCGTTACTTCGATTGTTCCGGTGTGCAAATTAGGGTTGATCATGCCTTCCGGCCTGGGGTCGACTTTTCCGCGCACCCCCAACACATATTCATTTCGAATGACATGGGCCTTTTCATGAACGGCCTTGTCTACCGCGGGATTGAACACAACCTGGGTGATGCCTTCTATATCCCGCAAATCGACGAAGATGACGCCGCCATGATCTCGTCGGCGCAACACCCAACCCATCAACACGACTTCTTGACCAACTTGATCCAAGCCAAGCTCACAACAACCGTGAGTTCGCCGCATGTCTCCTAGCAAATCAGACAATGTTTTATTACTCCTTTCAATAAATTTGCCAGTGGTCCGATGTCTGTTGTCCGTTGATTTTTGAGTACGCCACAACTTTGCGACATGGTCTACAGTGTAATGTCGTATGCATAGTCATAGGTCTATTCGGCAGTCGATCAT